>VBPB01000047.1:0-5262 GCA_005893365.1 Candidatus Eiseniibacteriota bacterium | reverse complement strand
CCATGGAGGGGGTGCTCGACCGGCTGGCGCCCCGCCACCGGCTGGTGACCGGGCTGGTGCAGTCGGCCCTGGCCGCGGTCGCGGCGGTCGCCGCGCTGCGGCTGCGCTACGGCGCCACCCCGCCGCCCGAGATCGCGAACCTGGTGATGGCGGGGCTGCCGATCGTCATGGTGGTGCGGGCGTTCTGGTTCGACCGGACCGGTCTGACGCGCGACGTCTGGCAGTACTTCGGGGCGGACGAGGCGCTGGCCATCGTCGCGGCCTGCGCGCTGGGCAGCGTCACGTTGGGGCTCCCGCTGCTGTGGCGCTCGCCGTTCACGGACGCCCCGCTGGCGCTGCTGGTGATCGACGCGGTCCTGTGCGTCGCCCTGTTGTCCGGGGCGCGGGTGCTCCGGTGCGTCCACCGGCGCCTCGCCCGCAAGGCGCTGGCCAAGCGCCGCGTGCTCATCGTCGGGACCGACGACGAGGCCGAGCGCCTCGTCCACGGCCTCACCGCCCATCCGCTCTACGACTACGTCGTGGTGGGGCTGGTCGGGCCGCTGCCGTCCCATCGCGGGCTCACCGTGCACGACGCGCCCATCCTGGGCTGCTTCCGGCAGCTGCCCGAGGTCATCCGCGCCCACGACCCCGACGAGATCATGGTCGTGTCGTCGGCGGTGCCGTCGGACGAGCGGCGCGAGGTGGTGCGGCTCTGCCGCCAGTCGGACTGCCCGGTGCACGTGGTGCCCGACCTCTCCGACAGCATCATCGGGCGCTCGCGGGTCGAGGTGGTCGACCCGGAGGCCACCGAGGCCCTGTTGTTCCGCGAGCCCCTCGACCTGAACCTGGCGCTGCTGCGCAAGACCATCGCCGGGCGGCGGATCCTGGTCACCGGCGCCGGGGGATCGATCGGATCCGAGATCTGCCGCCAGGTCGCCGACCTCGATGCCGCGGCCCTGGTGCTGCTCGAGCGCCACGAGCACAGCCTGTTCGAACTCGAGCGTGCGTTACGCGCGTCCCATCCACGCGTGGCCCTGAGGCCGATGCTGGGAGACGTGCGCGACGGCGCTCGAGTCGAAGAGGTGCTGGCCTTGACAAGGCCGCAGATGATCTTCCACGCCGCGGCCTACAAGCACGTCCCGATGGTGGAGCACAACCCGCTCGAAGCCGTCAAGACCAACGTGCTCGGCACCTGGGTGGTGGCCGACGCCGCGGCGCGGGCCGGGGTGGAGGTGTTCGTCCTGATCTCCACCGACAAGGCCGTGGATCCGGTGAGCGTGATGGGCGCCACCAAGCGGATGGCCGAGCTCATGGTGCACTCGATGTCGGCGACCTCCCGGACCCGGTTCCTCGCGGTCCGCTTCGGGAACGTGCTCGACAGCAGCGGCAGCGTGCTGCCCCTGTTCCGCGAGCAGATCCGCAAGGGCGGCCCGGTGACCGTGACCCACCCCGACGCGACGCGCTGGTTCATGACGGTCCCCGAGGCGGTGAAGCTCATCCTCACGGCCTCCGGCATCGGGCGCGGGGGCGAGGTGTTCGTGCTCGACATGGGCAAGCCGGTCCGCATCCTCGATCTGGCCCGCGCGCTGATCCGCCAGTACGGCCTGCGTCCCGAGCGGGACGTGCCGATCGTGTTCACCGGGCTCAGGCCCGGCGAACGGGTGTACGAGCGGCTGTTCGGGGAATGCGAGGTGATCCAGAAGACCTCGCACCCCCGCATCCTGATGGCGACCCACGGCGCCACGAACGGCAACGGACGACCGCATCACAGCGAGGAGTTCCACCGGCTGCTGCAGGCGGTGCAGGGGGCCGCGGGCGGGCTCACCCCCGACCTGCGCGACGCGGTGGCGGAACTGGAGGCGGTGTGCGCGTGATCGCCGCCACGCCCGGCGCCCTCTTGGGCCCGGCGCGGCGGGCCCCGGTCGCCACCCCGTGGGTGGCGTCGGCGCGGCGCTGGGCGCTGCCCTATCTGTTGGCGGCGGTCATGCTGGCGCCGGTCGTCAACCCGGCCGGGCCGGGCCAGACGGCGGTGCTGGACCTGCTCAACCTGCTGGCGCTGATCGGCTTCGCCCTCGGGCAACGGCGCAAGGCCCGCCCGGTGACGCTGCCGCTGCTGCTGCCGCTCCTCCTGATCGCGGCGGGCAGCCTGCTGGCCACCGCCGGCGCCGCGTCGCTGGGTGCCACCGGCCTGACGCTGGCGCAGGACCTCTACCTCTATCTGTGGTTCGTGATGCTGGTGAGCCTGATGCACGAGCGGGGAGACTTGAAGGCCCTGCGGGTGGCGTGGTTCTGGACCGCCAGCGGCGTCGCGCTGGTCGGCCTGATCGGGCTGCCACGGGCCGGCCTCACCGAGCTCTCCGGGCTCGCGGGCCCGCGCGCGGCCGCGACGCTCTACAACCCGAACATGTGCGCCGACTACCTGGTGTTGAGCGTGTTCAACGCCCTCTCGCTCGCGGACCAGGTTCGGGCACGCTGGCGCGGGCTCTCGCTGGGCCTGCTCCTGGTCGCCCTGATGGCCACCAAGTCCAACGGCGGCTGGGTCTGCTTGGGGCTGGGGCTCGCCGTCTGGGCGATCCTCCGGATCGCGGCGGGCGGTGCCGCCGCGCCCCGGATCGCGGGGCTGATCGCGGTGGTGCTCGCGACGGCGCTCGTCGCCGGATGGTCGCTGTGGGAGGGGCGTTCGGGGGAGGCGTGGGCGCGACGGATGGTCGCGCGCACCTATCTCGTGCGCATCGAGCACAGCTCGGACACCCGGGAGGCCATCTGGCGCGGTCTGGTCTCGGACCTCCGGCGATCGCCGCTCGGCATCGGGCCGGGCAACAGCGCGGCGCGTGAGCTGGCGATCGGCGAGCGGCTGAGGCCCGACTCGTTCCGCGCCAAGGAGGCGCACAGCGACTACCTGGCCTACGCCGCCGAGCGCGGGCCGCTCGGCCTGGCGGGGCTCCTGCTGGCCACCGCCGCGGTCTTCGTCCGCGTGTGGCGCGGGGGCGCGGCCCTGACCCGCCGCAGCGGGAGCGCGCGGCGGGCGGCGGCGATCCGCGCGGCGCTGCTGGGTGCGCTGGTGGCCACGACCGTGCACTCGCTGGTGATCGAGAAGCTCCACTTCCGCCACGCGTGGCTGTTCCTCGCGATGGCGTGGACCCTCACCGGGGCCCCCGACCAACCCTGGCGCGTCGTCGCGAGCCGGAACGGGCTCGGGCACGCGGGTCGCGGCACCCGGTGGCGGGGCGAGGGAGAGCCCGCCGCCCGTCCCGCGGCGAGGCTCGTGACCGGGACCGGCGCATGAGCGGCCGTCGCGTCGTCGACATCATCAACCTCAGTTCCTCCGCGTGGACGCTGCTGCGGGGCCGGGTGCTGGCCCTGCGGGCGGCCGGATACGACAACCGCATCCTGTGCATGGACGGACCATACGTGGCGCGGCTGCGGGCCGACGGCATCCCGGTGCACGTGATCCCGTTGCCGCGCGGGCTGGACCCGATCCGGCTGGTCCGGTCGTTCGTGGCGATCCTGCGCTACCTGCGCCGCAACCGGATCGAGCTGGTCCACACGCATTGCTCGATCCCCGGCGTCGTGGGGCGGCTCGCCGCCGCGTGCGCGGGCGTGCCGGTCGTGGTCCACACCGTGCACGGGTTCCACTTCCACGACCGGAGCCAGGGCGTGACGTCGCGGCTGTTCGTGGCCATCGAGCGGTGGTGCGCCTCGTGGACCCATCTGCTGCTGACCCAGAACCGCGCGGACCTGGATCGCGCGGATCGGCTGCACATCGGCCGGCCCGACCGGCGACGCCACATCGGCAACGGCATCGACCTCGAGCGCTTCCAGCCTCCGGCCCAGCGCCCGCCCGCCAACGGGCACGCGCGCCTGACCTGCGTCGCACGGCTCGAGCCGGTCAAGAATCACGACCTGCTGTTGGAGGCCGCCGCGGTGTTGCGGCGTCGCGGCGTGCCCTTCCGGCTGCGGCTGGCCGGGGACGGCCCGCTGCGCGCGCACCTGAGCGATCGGTGCCGCGCGCTGGGCGTTGTGGACGAGGTCGAGTTCCTCGGCTACCGCGAGGATATCCCCGCGCTGCTGGCCGACACCGACGTCGCGGTCCTCACCTCGCGCAAGGAAGGCATGCCCCGCGCGGTGCTGGAGGCGATGGCGATGGAGGTGCCGGTCGTGGCCACTCGCGTCACCGGCACCCGGGAGGCGGTCCGGCACGGGCGGACCGGTCTGCTGGTGGAGCCGGAGGGCGCCGCAGGCCTGGCGGCCGCGCTCGAGACGATGATCCAGAGCCCGTCGCTGCGCGCGGCGATGGGGGCCGAGGCCCGTCGCGCCGCGCTGCGCGCCTACGACGAGCGCGCGATCATCGAGATGCTGCGGCGGACCTATGACGAGCTGTTGAACGGCCGGGCTCCCCATCCGGCGGCGCGCCGGACCCCGCGGGGCGTGCGCGACGGCCACCGGGGCCCGGCCGCCGACGCGGAGACCGCTGCCCGGCGCGTGGGACGCAACGCGTTCGTGCGTCTGGGTGCCCAGGCGCTCAGCGCCCTGATCAACCTGGCGGGCATGATCCTGCTCGGCAACGCCCTGGATGCCGCGGGCTACGGCGTATACGCCTGGTACTACGCCATGATCCCACTGCTCGCGAGCCTCGCCGACGCGGGCATCGGCGTGGTCGTCATGCGCGGGATGGCGAGGAATCCGGCGGCGGGAAGGCGCTGGCTCGGCGATGCGCTCCTGATCCGCGTAGGCGTCGGCCTCGCCATGCTCGCCCTCGGGGCGGTCGCCCTGGGCGCCTCGGCCACCGGTCCGAGTGCCACCCTGCTCGGCGTCGTCCTGGTGACGGCGCTGCTGGACCCGAGTCCGGACGTGGCCCTCTGGGCGCTGCGCGCGCACGAGCGGCTCGACCTCGAGGCGGCGCTCCTGCTCCTGAGCCAGGGCGTGTGGCTGGGCCTGGTGGCCGCCGGCGTGGCCCTGCACCTGGAGATGGCCTCCCTGCTGGCGGCGGCGACCGTCGCCTTCGCCGTGCGGCTCGTGGTCGGCGCGGCGCTGGTCGGGCGCGTCGTCGGTCGGCCGCGCTGGTCGCTGCGGGTGGCCCGGCTGCTCTGGCTGGTGCGCCAGGGCTTCCCCTTCGGCCTGGCGATGGCGAGCGTGGTGCTCTACGGCCGGGTCGGCGTGCTGCTCCTCCACGCGTTCGGCAGCGCGGCGCAGGTCGCCCAGTTCCAGGTGGCATACCTGCTCACCCAGCCGTTCGGGTTCGTGGCCACGGCCGTGAGCATCGCGGTCTTCCCGATGCTGGCC
>VBPB01000046.1 GCA_005893365.1 Candidatus Eiseniibacteriota bacterium | reverse complement strand
GGCCTGGTCTCCACCCCCGAGATCACGCAGGCGCCGCCCTGGGGCAATCCCTCGGGATCCAGCTCCAGCTACGGGGCCAACCCGATGGCCGGGGCGGCGGCGCTCGCCGCCGTGACCGTCATCGAGGAGGAGCGGCTGGTCGAGAACGCGGCCAAGGTGGGCGAGTGGATGCTGGGCCGCTTCCGCGAGCTGGCGCAGCGGCACGAGTTCATCGGCCACGTCGGCGGCAAGGGCCTGCTGATCGGCATCGAGATGGTGAAGGACCGCGCCACCCGTGAACCGCTCGACAAGAAGGTGTGCGTGAGGATGTTCCAGGAGTGTCTCAAGCGCGGACTCATCAGCATGGTGTACAACCCGCACTTCCGGGTCAATCCCGCGCTGACCGTCGACCAGGACACCGCCGAGAACATGATCGGCATCCTGGACGAGGTCTGGTCGCTGATCGGACGCGAGGGTGGATGGCGGTGAAGCTCCGGGGGGCCCTGTTGGGCGCCGGCAACATCGCGCTCCGGGGCCACGCGCCGCAGTGGATGGGTGACGCTCGACTCCGTGACGAAGTCGAGATGGTCGCCGTCGCCGACCTGTCGCCGCCCAACCTGGAAGCCATCCGGGCGCTGTGCCCGGGGATCCGCACCTATGCCTGCGCCGAAGATCTGATGGCGCAGGAGCGGCTCGACTTCTGCGACATCTGCACGCCGCCCTCTAGCCACCTCGAGCTGGTCGAGCTGGCCGCGGGGAAGGGGCTGCACCTGTTCTGCGAGAAGCCGCTCTCGCACACGCTCAGCGCGGCGCTGCGCATCGGTCAGGCGGTGCGCCGGGCGGGCGTGATCTTCCAGCCCTGCCATCAGTATCACTACTCGCCGCAGTGGCTGATGGTGAAGGGGCTGCTGCCGCGCATCGGCCGCATCTACCTCGCCGAGTACCGGGTGCAGCGCCTGGCGGCGAACGAGGGGAACCCGCACTGGGACCCGCGCTGGCGCACCGACCCGGACCTCTCCGGCGGCGGCATCCTGGTCGACCACGGCGCCCACATCTTCTATCAGCTCCGTTCCGTCCTGGGCGAGCCCCGCACCGTCCAGGCCACGGTGCGCACGCTGTTCCATCGCGGCTACGAGGTCGAGGACACGGCGTTCGTGACCCTCGACGCCATCGGCGTGGTCGCGCAGGTGAGCCTCACCTGGGCGGCGCGACAGCGCGAGATCTACTTCCGCTTCGTGGGCGAGCAGGGCGAGCTGGTCGGCACCGAGACCGGCATCCGGGTGCAGGCGGCGGCGACCGAGGAGTTCACGCTGCCGGGCGGGATGAGCGCCAACTCCTCGCACTCGGAGTGGTACGCGCCGCTGATGCTCGAGTTCACCGAGCGGGTGCGCCGCGGCGACCGCAGCCAGGGGCCGCTCGACGAGGCGCTCTACGTGACGCGCGTCATCTCGCTGGCCTAGTAGTCGGGACGTCAGGGCTGCACGCTACCGCTCGAGAACGGGGACGGCATCGAAGGGCCGGCGGCGACCGCCGGCACGGTGGCGGACGGGGCGGGGGTCGAGCCCGAGGCGCGCATCGAGGTCTTGAGCCCGGTCGCCAGCGAGCGCCGCTCGGCCCGCGAGCGGGCGTTCCGCGCCGGGGCCTACGTGCTGCTGCTCGGGACCGCGGTCTGGACCTTCCGCGACGTGCGCTGGTCGGCGCTCACCTCGACGCTGGGGGCGGCGGCCCCGCTGTGGATCGCCTTCGCCGCCGGCATGAATCTCCTGGCGCTGGTGTTCCAGGCGGCGCGCTGGCTGGCGCTGGTGCGCCCGCTCTCCCGGGCCGCGACGCTGCCCGAGTCCTTCAAGGCGATGATGGTCGGCTACACCGTGTCGATGATCCTGCCGGCGCGCGGCGGCGAGTTCGCGCGCGCCCACTTCCTGGGCCGGCGCACCGGGCTGTCGCGGGCCACCGTCCTGGGCTCGATCGTCCTCGACCATCTGGTGAACGCCACCGGGTTGCTGGCGGGGCTGGCGGTGCTGCCGTTCTTCGTCGGCATCCCCGACTGGATGCGCTCCGGCGGATGGATCGCGCTCGCGCTGGTGCTGCTCGGCATCACCGCGGTCGCGGCGTTGCGCCCGATCCAGCGCGACGGCGGGCCGGCCCCGTCCGAGGCGCTGCCGGCGCGCCGCATCGGCGTGCTGCTCACCAAGCTCCAGCACGGGCTCACCGGCGCCCGGCAGCCCAAGGCGCTCGGCGTCTCCTTCGGCGCCTCGCTGGTCTCGTGGGTGCTCGAGGTCCCGGTCGTGGTCTGGGCGCTGTGGGCAGTGGGGCTCCACCTGCCCATCCCGGCCGCGTTCCTGATCCTGGCCTCGGTGAACCTGGCCTTGATGTTCCCGGTGGCGCCGCCGGCCAACCTCGGCACGGTCGAGCTGGGCGCCACGCTGGCGCTGCTCCAGTTCGGCGTGCCCAAGGAGCAGGCGCTGGCGTTCGCGCTCACCTACCACCTGCTGCAGGTGGTGCCGATCGCGGCACTGGGCATGTTCTTCGCCGGGAAGGACGGCCTGGGGACCACGTTCCGCCGCGCTCCCGCCTGATTCCCCGATGAGCCCGATCGCGTCGTTGCTCGCCTTCCTGGGGGTGGTGTCCGTCCTCCTGCTCTCGATGGTGGCGTACGCCTGGACCGGCCCGCGCGTCGACGCCGACCAGCGCGCCAAGGGCGGCCAGTTGATGGGCGGGGCGGGGGTGTTCGTCCTCGACTGGTTCATGTGGTTGTTGAACCCGCTCACCCAGGCCTCGATCCGCGTGGGGCTTACGCCCGACTTCTACAACTACACGGCGCTGGCGATCGGCCTGGCGAGCGGCGTGTTCATCGGCCTGGGGCACCTCTCGCTCGGGGGCTGGGCGATCGCCGCGAGCGGCGTCGCCGACATCATGGACGGGCGGATCGCGAGGCAGACCGGGATCGCCTCCAACTACGGCGACTTCATCGACAGCACCTTCGACCGTTTCGTCGAGGTGGCGGTGTTCCTGGGCTTCGCGATGTTCCTGCGCCGGGATCCCTGGGGCCCACTGCTGGCGGGCGCGGCCCTCGGGGGCTCGCTGCTCGTGAGCTACGCCCGCGCGCGGGGCGAGGTGCTGGGGGTCCTGTGCACCGGCGGCCTGATGCAGCGCGGCGAGCGCTTGGCGCTCACCTGCCTCGTGTGCCTGGTCGACCCGGGGCTCAGCGCCTGGCTCCATCTCGCCCCCGGCACCGCGGTGCGCTGGGTGCTGGCGCTCATCGCCGCCGGCACGATGGTCACCGCCGCCCACCGCACGTACTGGATCGCGGAGCGCCTGCGCCCCAAGTGACGCGGAGGTCCTGCGTGCAACCCCGCCAGGCCGGTCCGCTGGGGTCGCGACTTCGCCCGCTCGTGCTGGCCCTGGCGCTGGAGGCGACCGGCGCGCGGGCCGACGCTGCGGCCGCGACCCCGCCCGGGGACTCCGCCTGGGCCCCGGTCGCCCACCCCATCGCCGCCGTCGACCGCTTCCTGACGCAGCGAGCGGTCCGCACCCGCTCGATCCACGTCCGGGGCCTGACGCTCGAGCGGGACGCGGCGCGCATCGCGCTCGAGGACGGCGACCTGTGGCTGTGCGAGCCCATCGCCGGCCGGGTCCTGGCGGCGGTCTTCCGCGGCGCCGGGACCATGACCGTGACCCCGCCCACGCCGTTCGAGCGGAACGAGCTGGTCCGCTTCGGCCGGGCGCCGGTGCTGACGCTGCCGATCCGCACCCTCGCCCTGATCTTCGCCGACAGCACCGCGGCGGAGCTGACGCGGGGCCGTCCGTTCACCGACACCCCGGTGCCGGGCGAGGCCGCCCGGTCGCTCAAGTGGTTCCTGGACTCGGTCGGCGAACCGAGGTCGGGCGAACTCGTCCGTGGGATGGCCTGGCCGTACTTCAACGGGCGCGCGAACGGCTACTTCTTCGCCTACGCCGACGGCGGGAAGGATCAGCGGTGGTTCTTCGAGATCGACCCCCTGCAGCACGAGGAGGTGTCGCTGTGGCGTGTGCCGCCCGCCCCATTCCTGACGTTGCAGAGCCTGAGCGACCGGGAGGTGGTCTGCCGGTTCCCGCGCGGCGGCGTCTATGACACGACCGCCGTCTCGGAGCTGAGGCCGGACCTGGCGGTGCGGGAGTACCGGCTGGACTGCGTCGTCTCGTCGGTGCTGGGGTTCTCGGCGCAGGCCGAGCTCCAGGCCAAGAGCCTGCTGGACCGCGAGGATTGGATCCGGCTCGACCTCTTCTCGGAGCTGGACGTGGACTCGGTCGACTGGGACGGGACGCCCGCCTCGTTCGCGCGCCGCGACCAGAGCCAGGCGCTGTGGGTCCGGCCGCCGAGTGTCCCCGGGCCGGGCGAGGATCATGTCCTGCGCATCGCCTATCACGGGGATCTCTTCACCAGCACGCTGGACTGGATCCAGCTGCGCTCGCCCACCGGCTGGTATCCGTCACCCGGCAGCCGCGAGCCGGCGACGTTCGACATGACCTTCCACCACCCCGCCGAGTTCCTGCTGCGCCCGGTCGGCGAACCGGTTTCGTTCGTCCCGAAGGGCGACGCGTCGGTCTCGCGCTGGGTCGTCCGGCAGCCTGCGCGCAACGCGACCTTCGTGCTGGGCCGCTTCGACGAGCGGTCGTTCGGCGCGGCCGGGATCCCGCGGGTGAGCGCGCTGATCTACCAGGGCAAGCCGCACAAGGTCCTCATGAGCGGCGGGCGCACCACCCTCATCGAGGGCGGGAAGCTCGAGGATTGGGTGGTCGACGATGCCGCCAAGTGCGCCGCGTTCTATCAGCAGCGTCTGGGTCCGGCCCAGGCCCCGTCCTTCGTGGTGGGACAGATCCCCGCGCTGGAGGGGGAGGCGTTCCCGGGACTCATCAACATCCCGCAGACCGCCTTCGCGGGGGCGACGGCGATCGCCGAAGACCAGGTGTTCCGGTCCCACGAGGTGGCCCACCAGTGGTGGGGTTGCACCGTGGCGGCCCGGACCTACCATGACCATTGGCTCGAGGAGGGCTTCGCCGACTTCTCGGGGCTCTGGTATCTGCAGTCGGGGCTGGGCCACAATCGCGACTACCTCGATGTGCTCCACGAGTGGGGCGAGGAGTTGTTCCGGGACCGCGAGGTGCGGCCCGAGCACGGTCGCCAGGCGGGCCCGATCTGGCTCGGCTCTCGCAACGCGAGCCGCCAGCGGCCGAACGACTACGCGCTCATCGACTCCAAGAAGGGCGCCTGGGTCCTGCAGATGCTGCGCAGCATGTTGCTCGACCTCGACACCATGGACGACAGCCGCTTCAGCGCGCTGATGCGGGACTTCTACCGCAGCTACGCCGGGCGGACCGCCTCGACCGAGGACTTCCGGCGCCTCGCCGAGCAGCACGCGGGGCGGGACCTGGGCTGGTTCTTCGACCAATGGGTGTATCGCACCGGGCTGCCCACGTTCCGCTTCGCCTCGAACACCGAGCGCCTGCCGGACGGCAGGTACCTTGTGAGCTGCCGGGTCGAGCAGAGCGGGATGGGGGACGACTTCCGCATGCCGGTCACCCTGCGCGTCGAGTTCGGGAAGGACCAGTTCGCCTGGGTGCGGCGCGTGGTCGCCGGGCGGAGCACGCGCTTCGAGCTGCCCGCGATGGCCATGCCGCCGACCCGGATCGTCTTCGCCGACGTGGCCTCGGTGCTGGGCCGGGTGAAGGACGTGGCGTGGTGAGCCAAGCACCGCCCGGAAACGACCGGGCGGCCGCCGGACGTCCGATGCGGACGCCGGCGACCGCCGGTGCGGGAAACGAGCCGAAGGCTTACTGGCCCTGAGGACGGAAGAACGACATCCCGATCGCGACGTCGAACGCGTCCGCGCTCTTCTCGAGCGTGCTCTTGCGGTTGATCTCGTGCTGGTAGCCCGCCGAGATGTTCACCGCGCGCCCCTCCATGATCGACGTGCTCACGCCCGCGCGCAGCATCGGCGCGAGGAACGCCTTGTCCGAGCCCGCGGTGCCCGAGTACGAGATGGCGCCGACGGTGGCGGAGAAGAACGGGGTCACGTTGTTCTGGGGGATCAGGTTGTACTGCACGCCCGCGCCACCGCCGTAGCCGGTGCGGCCGCTGCCCGCCTCGTCACGGTGCTGGAGCAGCAGCGTCCCGATCAGCTCCACGCGGTCGGTCATGCAGCGGCCGATCGCGGCGCTCGCCGACAGGTTCGTCGTGGCGATGCTGGTCGTGCCGCCGACCGGCGTGAACGCCGAGCGGCTGAAGGACACCGACGGCGCGAACTCGATCGTTCCGGCCGAGCGCGGGTTGCTGCTGGTGCTGCTGGTGTTCACGGCGTTGGTGAGGGTGTTGCTCTGGTCGGCCGCGCCGGCCATCGCCGGGATCAGCAAGGCGGCGGTGAGCATGGTCAGCATGGCCATTCCGTGGTTACGCATGGAGACGGGCCCCTTTCTACCGTGGGTGGCGGGAAGCGCTCGCGTCCGTCAGACGTCCTTCCGGATCGGAGCTTCCTTCGCGGGATGCACGAAGGGCATCCACCCGTGAGCAAGGCGTGTACCCGCCGGGCGATGCCGGCGGGGGCGCGGCCCGGCCCGGAGAGGGGCCGGAGCCGAGGTCCGCCCGGGACAAGGCGCTAGCGCCCCGCGCCGCGGGTCCCGCGCCCGCCGACGGAACCGCCGCCGCCGTGACGACCGGGGCGGGCGGGCATGCGTTCCGCAATGGGGCGATGCACCGGCGCCCGCCGGAGGCCGGGCGTGAACGCGCCGGGGAACAGCCCATGGGGCCGGATGGCCGTTGCGGCCTTCCGACGTCCCGGATAGATTGTCAGGTCTTGGTCGGCCGCTTCTCGTTCCGGGGGAGGATGCGATGAGGAAGCTCTGGCGGGTGGGGATCGGACTGCTGCTCCTGTGCCTGTATTCCTCGAGCGCGTCCGCCGGCAAGGAGATCTACACGCTCGGTGGCCTGAACCTGGCCAACGCGGGCGGCGACGCGGAGCTGTTGGGCGAGGCCTGGGGACCGGGCTGGAATCGCAGCTCGGCGGGTCGTGGGACTCGAACAAGAAGATGCGCACGGGCTTCGATGGCGGCGTCGGCTTCAGCTTCACGGGGGCTGGGATCCTGGGAGGGGCCGTCGAGTTCCACTACGTCGCGCGGGGTCTTAAATATGACTTCGTCGAGACCACGGGCAGCGGTCTGCTGATCAAGACGACGATGAAGCTCGACTACGTGGACATCCCCATGCTGCTGCAGATCACCCCCCGGGCCGCCGGGCCGGTGCGCCCGGTGTTCGTGGTCGGGCCGGTCGTGGGATTCAAGACCTCGGCGAACTTCGCGGTGGACGGCGGCGGCTCGGCGGACCTGGGCAGCGCCGCGAAGAGCACGACCTTCGGGGGCGTGGTCGGCGTGGGCATGCGGATCCGCACCGTGGAAGGCTCGGGG
>VBPB01000066.1 GCA_005893365.1 Candidatus Eiseniibacteriota bacterium | reverse complement strand
CGCCATTGAAGCGGACATCCTCCTCGTAGTTCTCGGCGCCGAGCACGACATCGGCGATCTCGCCGAGCCGGACGACGACGCCGTTCTGCTCCTTGACGACGAGCTGGCGGAACTCCTCGGGCGTGCGCAGATCGGTGTTGGCGACCAGGTTCACCGACACCATCGACCCCTTGGTGCGGCCGAGTGCCGAGAGCGTGTTGTTGCGAGCGAGCGCCTCGCGGACCGCCGCCGGCGAAATGCCGCGCGCGGCCATGTGATCGGGGTGGAGCCAGATCCGCATCGCGAAGGTGCGGTCCCCGAGGATGTCGGCGCGCTGGACGCCGTCGATTGCGGAGAGCCGCGGTTGCACCACGCGCGTCAGGTAGTCGGTGATCTGATTCTGATCGAGGTCGGTCGAGGAGAAGCCCAGATAGATCGCTGCAAAGCGATTGTCCGCCGTCTCGAGCTCGATCTCCGGTGCCTCTGCTTCCGGTGGAAGGTCGTTGCGGACCTGGGCCACCTCCGCCTGGATCTGCGTGAGCGCCGCATTGGTGTCGTAGTTGAGCTTCAGGTGCACGGTGATCGTGGAGAGGCTCTGGGCGCTCGACGACTCCATGTAATCGATGCCGTCGGCGCTCGCGATCACGCGCTCGAGCGGCGTGGTGATGAAGCCGCGCACGAGGTCCGCGTTGGCGCCCACGTACGAAGTCGAGACGCGCACCACTGCGATGTCGCTGCGCGGGTACTGGCGCACGCTCAACGAGCGGATCGACTGCAGCCCGGCGATCAGGATCACCAAATTGACGACGATCGCGAGTACGGGTCGTTTGACGAACAGATCGGTCGGCTTCATCAGCTGTCCTCGAGGTCGGGCGCGGGGTCGTTGCCGGGCTGGACGGCGTTGTCGACCAGCACGGCGGCGCCGTTGCGGAGCTTGAACACGCCCGAGGTCACGACCTCGTCGCCCGGCTCGATGCCCGACAGCACCGCGATCTGATCGCCGCGCGCCTCGCCGAGCTTCACGAAGTGCTGGCGCACACCGCGGTAGTTCTGGCCCTTCGCGTCGGAGAGATCGCTGACCACGAAGATCGAATCGCCGTAGGGCGCATAGCTGATCGCGGAGCGCGGCAAAGCGATGGCTGCGCGGCTCTGGTCCAGGTTCACTTCCGCCTGTACGAACATGCCTGGCTGCAGAGCCCGCTCGGGATTCGCGAAGGTGGCCTGCACCTGAACGTTCCGGGTCGCCGGGTCGATCACGGAATCGATCGCACTGATGCGGCCCTCGCGCCCGGTGCCGGAGCCGCTGTCGGCCGCGACGCGCACCGGCAGGCCCACGTGCATCTCGCCGGCGTCCTGCTGCGGAACGCTGAAGTTCACGTAGATCGGGTCGAGTGTCTGGAGTGCGACGACCGGGGTGCCCGCGGAGAGGTACTGGCCCAGATTGACCTGGCGGATGCCGAGCACGCCGTCGAACGGCGCGCGCATCGTCTTGCGCTCGATCGTGGCGCGGATCTCACCGACGCGCGCGGCGGTCTGCTCGTCCTCGGCCGTGGCGCGGTCGTAGTCGGTCCGCGAAATCACGCCCTGGTCCCACATCGCCTGCATTCGCGCCAGGATCCGGCCGGCCAGGACGCGATCGGCTTCCGCGGCCGCCAGCTGCGCGCGCTCCTGGCGCGTGTCGAGAACGACGAGCACGCCCCCTCTGCGCACCGCCGAACCCGACTCGAATGCGATCCGGGCGACGGTGCCGGGCAGGTCGGCGCTCACGATCACGACTTGCACGGCGGACACGGTTCCAATCGCTCCGAGCGCACTCCGCCATTGCTCCTGCTTCGCGACGATCGTCGTGACCGCCTCCGGCGGCGGCGTGAACTCGCGCGATTGCGCCGCGCGCGTTTGTCGCACCTTCGCGGCGCCGAGCGCCGCCAACACGGCGAACACGAGACTCAGCATCGAGATCATCCGCCTTGCCATGGGGTTGCCCTCCATCTTCCTGACGATCTGCGGAGCTCGAAATCGACGCGCCCGCTTCGACCGTGAACGGAACGTCGTGCTCGACGGGCGCTCCGACAATCGGGCGCTAGGGCGATCGCCAGCTCGTGCGCGCGCCCGACCGCGGAGCGCGACGTGCAGCGGAGGGCGATCTGCGACTTTCGGACGATGCCGGGCTCGGACGTGCGGACACGCGACCGAACGGCGCTCGGGGAGTACCCTACTCGCGACGGAGGACGACATGCGTCACGAGTCCGAGATCGAGGTCCCGATCCTCCCCTCCGACGCCACCGAGCTGCGCGACGCCCTGATCCGCGAGATGGACGAGCGCCGCCACGCGGAATGCCTCGCGAAGGTCCACACCGACGCCGTCCAGCTCGCGCTCGATCTGCTCGCGCGCGAGCCCGACAGCGTGGAGAGCTTCTTCGGGATGTTCACCAAGACGCTCGTCGAAGAGTGCGACAGCACCTCCTGCGACGTGTGGCTGCTCGACGAGGACCAACATCGGGTCGACCTCTGGATGACCTATCAGCGCGGCGCGCTGCACACGCGCGGGAGCCCGGACTGGGACGCCTTGGCTTCGCCGCGCGAGAGCATGGGAACGCACCTGTTCGCGCACATCGCCGGATGGAAGGGATCCGTGGTCTACGAAGGCGACGACCGGCGGCTGCCCGCGCCGATTCGCGATCAGATCCGGCGCGCGGGGATCGACGTGGTGCAGACCGCGCCGCTCCTGCTCGGCGGCCGCAATCTCGGCTGGATCGTGCTCTCCGCAGGGCCCACCGCGGAATGCCCGGAGTGGCGGCTCGCGATGCTCGAGGGGATCGCGCGCCAGGCGACGTTCGTGCTGCACGTCAGCCGGCTCGCGGAGCGCGGCCGGCAGGAGGAGCGGCGCAAGGCGACGCTCGAAGAGCGCAACCGGCTCGCTCGCGACATCCACGACAACCTCGCGCAGGGCTTCGCAGCGATCCTGATGCAGCTGCAGGCCGCGCGGCGCGAGATCGGGGCGGTGCCGGACAGCGTCACCGCGAGCCTCGAGAACGCGATCGTGCTCGCGCGCACCCATCTGACCGAGGCGCGGAGATCGGTCTGCACGTTGCGCCCCAACGTCGGAAGCGGCGAGGACGTCGCCAGCGCACTGCAGCGGCTCGCCGATCTCGGCCAGCGCACCACCGACGTGCCGATCGAAGTCGTCGTCGATGAGCTGCCGCGGCTGGGCGACGGCGTGGAGCGCGAGATCGTCGCGATCGCACAGGAAGCGCTGACGAACGCTGTGCGCCACGCCGGCGCGCGCCGGATCACGATCCGTGCCTCGACCGTGGAGTCGGTCGGCCTGCGGCTCTCGGTAGGCGACGACGGCCGCGGGATCGCGCGGGGACGGCAGTCGTCCGGGTTCGGCATGACGAGCATGCACGAACGCGCCGAGCGGATCGGCGCATCGCTGACGATCGTCACCGCGCCGCGCAGCGGCACGGAGGTGGTGCTCGCGTGGGAGCCGTCCTCGCTCCCGACCCAGGTGCACGTTGCCGGCTGAGCCGCCGTCCGCCGAGCCCGGCCGCGTGCTGGTCGTGGACGACCACGCGCTGTTCCGCACCGGCGTCGCCAATATCATCAATCAGGAGTGCGATCTGCGCGTCGTCGCGGAGGCCGGGAACGGCGTCGAGGCAGTCGCGGCTTGGGAGCGCCACCGCCCCGACGTGACGCTGCTCGACCTGCGGATGCCCGTGATGGACGGCGTCGAGGTGGTTCGGCGCATCCGGGCGCTCGAGCCGCAGGCGCGCGTGATCGTGCTCACGACCTACGACACCGACGACGAGATCGCGCGCGCGCTCAAGGCGGGTGCGAAGGCGTACGTGCTCAAGGACATCGCGGCGGACGATCTGATCGCGTGCATCCGCGACGTGCTCGCCGGCAAGAGCTATCTCGCACCGGCCGCCGCGGCGAAGCTCGCGGAAGGGGTGACGCACGTCCAGCTGACGCCGCGCGAGCTCGCGACGCTGCGCCTCACTGCAGACGGCAAGGCCAACAAGGAAATCGCGAGCGAGCTCGGCATCAGCGAGCGGACCGTCAAGACGCACCTGGGACACCTGTTCGAGAAGCTCGGCGTCACGAGCCGGACCGAAGCGATCAAGGTCGCCACCCGCAGAGGCCTGGTCCGACTCGATTGAGGGACTGCGCTAGGCTGCGCGCCCGTGTTCGAGATCCGCGAGCGGGCGGCTTTCGGGATCGCGCAGGTGCTGGGTGTCGAGCCCGGATGCGGCGAATGGACGGTCAAATCCTCATCGCGTCTCGGCCGGCCAGTAGGGTCGGTCCTCATCGGCGAGCTCGCCCGTGCGGTAACGATCGTGGTGGCGGACCCATTCCATCGTGAACGCCAGGTGATCCTCGTCGCGGCCCTTGGGCACCAGGTCGAGGACCATGTACGTGCCGACGAACGGCTCGACGCCGCGCCCGTAGGTCGAGTAGGTATGGAACAGGTCGCCGTTGGTGTCGCGGAAGAAGACGGTCATTCCCGGCGCTTCCTCGCTCGGGAACGCCTGCCGGGCGTAGTTGTAGTCTACCCGGCCGCTGGCCATCTCGTCCTTCGTGAACCAGACGTGGAAGTCGCGGTTGAACTCGCTCCCGTACGACGACACCCAGTTGAACCGCCAGCCCATCCGCTTCTGGAACGCATCGATCTTCGGCCATGGCGCGCGCGAGACCACTGCGAGCGAGACGTCGCGCGCGGCGAGGTGAGCGACCGCGCCGTCGAGGTGGTCGGACACGAACGAACAGCTGGGGCACCCCTCGTGCCAATCCGGTCCGAACATGAAGTGGTAGACGACTAGCTGGCTCCGCCCCTCGAAGAGATCGGCGAGCGTCGTCCTCCCGGCGCGGCCTTCGAACTCGTAGCGCTTCTCGATCTTCACCCAGGGCAGATTGCGCCGCTGCCGCGCGAGCTCGTCGCGCTGCCGCGTGAGCTCCTTTTCTTTGGCCAGGTGTTGCACGCGCGCGGCCAGCCATTCGTCGCGAGACACGGTCCGGTGGGTCTTCATCTCGTCCTCCTGTCTTCGCCTTTCGCGCTCGCCGGGGCACCGGTCCGCGCGCGGAGCTTCTTCACAGCGAGCGCGCCGAGGCCGCCCACGGAGGTGGCGCTCGCGACGGCGAGCGCTGTTGTCGTGAGGCATACCGGGCACATCACTTCCTCCTCTCGTGATCTCGTCGAACGGGCACTCCCGAAATCGACAGTCCCCGGAGGAACGGCTTGTCGATTTGCGGCGTGGCGGTTCGTCTGAGATATGAAGAGACAGGAGGGACGCCGTGGAGTTCATGTTCTTGTTCATGGTGCCGGCGGGCTCGATCGCCGATCCCGGTCGCTTCGCGGAGATGGGCAAGTTCGCGGCCGAGCTCGCGAGCCAGGGGATTCTCCGGCGCGGCGCGCCGCTCGGGCGGGACTCCGACGCCCAATCCGTGCGCGTGCGCGACGGAAGGGCGTTCGTGAGCGACGGGCCGTTCGCCGAGAGCAAGGAAGTCGTCGGAGGATTCTGGATCGTCGACGTCGCCGGCCGCGAAGAGGCGCTCGCTATCGCGAAGCGCTGTCCGCATGCGCGCTATGCGCCGCTCGAGGTGCACGCCGTCGGGAGCCGATTCACCTACGCCGATCCAGGACGCGGCACGCCCTATCTGCTCGCGTTCCGAATGGAGCCGGGCCTCTCCGACCCCGACGGAGCCAAGTATCGCGAGATGATCGCGTTCAGCGAGAGGCTCGGCGGAGAAGGAGCTCTGTTCGAGACGGCGCCGCTGGTGCCCGACCCGCCCCCGGCGTGGATCGAGCCGCTCGGCGGGAAGGTCCTGGTCACCGACGGGCCGTTCGCTGAGTCGAAGGAAGGTGTCGGCGGGTACGGCCTCGTCCGCGTCGCGGACCGCGCGCAGGCCATCGAGCTCGCGAAGCGTTACCCGCACGCCCGCTGGGGGCCGATCGAGGTGCGCGAGATTCTCTTCTTCGATCCCGTGTGAACCGGAAGTACACGAGCGCCGCCGAAGTGGCAGCGCTACAACGCAATCGTGATCGAGCACTTCTATCGCGAGGAGTTCGGGCGCGTCCTCGCCACGGTGATCCGCAGCATCGGTGATTTCCACGTCGCCGAGGAGGCGGTCCAAGAAGCGTTCGCGGTCGCGCTCGAGCGCTGGCCGCGCGATGGGTACCCGAGAAACCCGCGCGCGTGGGTCGTCGCGATCGCGCCCAACAAGGCGATCGACGTGCTTCGCCGCGCGGGGCGACTGGAAAACATTCGCGCCGAGCTCCGACAGACGATCGAGTCGGACAGCGGACCCGAGCTGCCTGACGTTCTCGACGCAGCGATCCCGGACGAGCGGCTGCGGCTGATCTTCACCTGCTGCCATCCCGCGCTCTCACTCGAGTCGCAGGTGGCGCTCGCGCTGCGGACGCTGTGCGGCCTCTCGACCGACGAGATCGCGCGTGCCTTCCTGATCGCGCCCCCAACGCTCGCGCAGCGGCTGGTCCGCGCGAAACGCAAGATCGCCGAAGCGGGGATCCCCTACGAAGTACCGCCGCCGGACGTCCTGCCCGAGCGCCTCGATGCGGTGATGGCGGTGGTCTACCTCGTGTTCAACGAGGGTTATTCGGCCAGCTGCGGCGACGCCTTGGTGCGCCCGGACCTCTCGCGAGAAGCGATCCGCCTCGGGCGCCTGCTCGCCGAGCAGATGCCTGCTTCGCCCGAGGCACGCGGCCTGCTCGCGCTGATGCTGCTCCACGACGCGCGCCGCGAGGCGCGTACGACGCCCGACGGCGAGATCGTCCTGCTCGAGGAACAGGACCGGACGCGCTGGAACCGGGCTCTGATCGAAGAGGGTCTGGCGCTCGCATCAGATGCGCTGGTCGCAGAGCCGGCGGGTCCGTATGCGCTGCAGGCGGCGATTGTCGCCGAACACGCGCGCGCGCGGCGCGCCGAGGCAACCGATTGGCGCGCGATCGCGCGGCACTATGAGGCGCTCGTCCGTGCGCGGCCGGGGCCGATCGTCGAGCTCAACCGCGCGATCGCGGTTGCGATGGCCGACGGTTCCGCAGCCGGGCTCGCGCTCGTCGCCGACCTCGAGCGGCGCGGCGAACTTGCGGACTACTACCTGCTCTGGGCGACCGAAGCCGACCTGTTGCGCCGCCTCGGACGCTCCGACGAGGCAGCGCGCTGCTACCGGCGGGCGCTCGAACGCGTCGGTACCGGCCCCGAACGGCGCTATCTCGAGCGGCGGCTCGCGGAGGTCGAGCGCGACTGCCATGCCACCACGGCAGAACAACCGGCTACGCCTGCCACTTGCCCGCCACCTGCTTCGTGGCCGCGTTGAGGCGATTCCACACGTTGATCGCAGCGATCGACAAGAGCAGGGCTAGAGGGTGGATCGTCGGTCGAAACAGCTCGTCCTCGTCCGTCATGCTCGTGAAGGAGGGATTCGAGATGCGGAATCCGGAAAAGTCGAACTCATTGCGATCCATGCCGTGTTCCGGCGCGAGGGCGTCGGGCCGGCAATGCAGAAGTTCGCGCAGCTCGCGGGAATGAGCGGCGGGCCGCAGCCACCACGCGCGTCGCGCGAGGAGGACTCCGCGAGCGAGATGTCCGCCCGGATCGGGGCCAACATGGACTACTTCTTCGCGCACGGCCTCCGACCGATCAGCTTCTACATGCCCGACGTC
>VBPB01000065.1:25410-25611 GCA_005893365.1 Candidatus Eiseniibacteriota bacterium | reverse complement strand
TGCCGGAACATCCGAACCCTGTACAACTTTGCGCCGACCGCCACCGACGAGGAGGTGCGCGCCGCCTCGCTCCAGTTCGTGCGCAAGATCAGCGGGTTCAACAAGCCGTCCCAGCCGAATCAGGCGGCGTTCGATCGCGCCGTGGACGAGGTCGCCCACGCCGCGCGGACGCTGCTCGACGGTCTGACCACGACCGCCGCC
>VBPB01000065.1:13779-25404 GCA_005893365.1 Candidatus Eiseniibacteriota bacterium | reverse complement strand
CGCTTCGGCCGCCGCAGCGTGAGCCTTGGCTTCCGCCTCGGCACGGGCTCTCGCCTCGGCCTCGGCGAGCGCCACGGCCTGCCGGTCGGCCGCCGCGCGCTGCGCCGCCTGCCGCTTCTCGTCCATGAAACCGGCCCCGAACGTGCGCTCCGCCTCGAACTGATTGTGGGCGCGACACCGGAGCCGGATGCCAGACACCGTCGCCTCGCCGCCGCGGGCGAATGCCTCGATGTGATCGAATTCAAGCCCACGCCGCGTCTCGCACCGGTGACCGGCCTCACTCGTGAACGTGCACTGGCCGCCGTCGCGGTCCCAGACGACGCGTTTGACGGCCGCCGGGATGTGACGCTTGCCCGCCGTGGAACGACGCTGCTCCGAGCGCGGCTGGTCGGTGGCCGCGAACTGCTGTGGAACGACCCCTGTCAAGGCACCCCTGAGTACAGGGTGCGGCTTCTGGACCAGGTTCGGATCTCAAGAGTCAGAGACGACGGATTTGGCAGGGCGCTTCGACGACGAATCACTCTGCTATTCGCGGGTTGCTCCGGTTGCCCGGCGCCGAGCCGCATGACCGTGCTCCATCGGGAGTGGCCGCGATCTTGGTCTTCTCCAGCTCGCGTGATGTAGGCCTTGAGCGCACGGCCGAAGACCTCCGCGAGATCCCGGACGGGATCCGGTGGCTGGCCAAGGTCCCATGCAGACGCCAGGTCATCGAGGGTGCTCTCCCCGACGCTGAACTGCAGCGCGAACCGCCCCGCCGCCAGGGGCGCCACAGCCGCCCGCGGGGCGGGGGCCGCAACGCGCCCCGGGGCGCGTTCAGGAGTTGTCATGCCAACATGCCCCGGGGCATGTTGCGCCGCCGGGCCGGCCGCCACCCAGGCCAGCACCTCCGGCTCGGGGAAGCGCTCCGCCAGCAGCGCGTGCGGCCCCCTTCCCGCGCCCGTCGCCCGGCAGCTTCACGCCTCAGATGCGACGGGACCTCACACCGGGCCGGCCGCCCCCGCCGCCAGGGTGCGCAGCGTCTCCACCAGCCGGACCACGCCGAGCGTGTCGCGCTCGCAGTAGCGCCGCAGGGCGTCGCGCAGCGCCCGGCGCTCGGCGCCGTGCGGCGGCGGGTCGCCGAAGAGCATGCGCTCGATGTGCCGGCTGGCCGCCTGGCCCTCGGCGATCGGCAGGTCGTCGTATCCCAGGCCCGGCACCAGCACCGGCAGGACCGCCTTGAGGCTGAAGCTGCCGTTGAAGCCCGGGTCGTAGACGTGGTCGCGCACCAGCGGGTGCGCATCCACGATCCGGTCCAGGATGGACTGGACCGGATCGTGCAGCTTCGGGAACGCGAGGGCCGCCTGTGCCAGGACACCGGCCTCGAAGGGCGCGTAGTAGGCGAGGATGGTGCGGGCGCCGCGGCAGGCGTCCGCCAGCCGCCGGATCAGCTCGGGACGCGGGTCGGCGGTGTCGTTGGCGAGCCAGTGATGATGGGTCCACGCGCCGTCCGCCTCCTGCGCGTGGCAGCTGAACTGAGCCGGGACCGGGTCGTAGGGGTGGCACCCGTCCCACACCGGGATCGCCGGCGAAACCGTCTCGAAGTCGATGACCGCGAGCGGCCCGACCAGGCGCTCGAGCGCCACCGCGAGCGTCGGCTCGACGATCCGCCGGCCGAGGCGCAGCGCCCGCCGCTGACGCTCGGCCGCCGGGTGGAGCGTCATGCCGTCCGGCAGCCGATCGATGCTGGTGTAGCCGTTGGCCGCGAGCTCCCAGCTGCGCTTGCCCACGAAGTAGAGCCGGCGCACGTGATCGGCGGGCCATTCGGGCCAGCAGCGGCCCTGGAACGGACAGGGGTACGGCTCCTCGCAGTGGAGACCGATGGCCACCGTTGGCAGGTCGCCGCCGAGCATGGCGAGCTGAGCGCGAAGCCGGCCCGGTACCCCGGGGAGGATGCGCTCGACCTCGGGCAACACCGGCACGCGCGCGAACAGGTCGCTCAGGTCGGGGTAGGTGCAGGCGCGGTTCACGTGCATCACTTCGGCGCTCTCCACCGGCACGCCGCTCCCGCGCACGACGTGGACCTGGACCGCCACGTCCTGCAGGTGCTGCGTCTTGACCCGGGTGCTGGACTTGACCTCCACGAGCCGCCAGCCGCCCGGCCTCCGCTCGAGCGCGTCGACGGCCACGAACGTGTCGTCCGCGACGAAGGAGGCCTCGAAGATCGCCGGCGCGCCGCCGTCCATCGCGGCGCGGGTCGCGGTCACGCGTTGCTCGAACGCGTCGTGGGGGAGATCGATCAGCACGCCTCCCGGGAACCGCGCGCGCGCCGCCGCGCCCACGCGGTGGCCCTGATCGAAGACGGCCTGGCGCGTCTCGTCGGGGGCGAGCTCCGGCGCGTCGGGCTCGTGCACGCGCCACCAGAGCAGGCGCGCGCATTGGAGGCCGGCGGTGAAGCGGGATTTGGAGAGGCGCATGCGACGCTCCGGGTGGGACCGGACGCCATCATAGGCGTCCGCAGCCCCCCGGTCACCGTGAGCCCGCCGGTCGCACTCCCCGGTCGCACTCCCCGGTCGCACTACCCGGCGCCCGTCCCGGCGGATGCCCACAGGCCTGCGGAATGCGTCCTTCCACCTCCATGGCACGGGGCGAGATAGGGCGCATCCGACCTCCGCGCTTGTCCCCCCGCGCCGGACTCCCGTAGACTTCATGGGCGTCTTCACAATGGTGCGACGCGGCAGGCGCCCCCACCGCCCGGCCTGATCATCTCGTGCTGCATCAGGTCGCCGAGGCGACCGCGGACCAGGCCGATGGCCCTTCCATGATGGCGAACGCCCCAGCTCCCGCTCGTCCCGCGAGACCGCCCGTCCGTCCCCTCCGGGCGTCCGTTGTCATCGCCCTCCTCGTCCTGATCGGCGCCGCCGGCCTCGCGCGGGATGCCGGCGCCGACCACATCTGGAGCATCTTCGCCTCGGCGGGCGCGGGCGGGACCATCACCCCGAGCGGCCAGGTGATGGTGCCGAACGGGACCAATCAGAGCTTCACCATCACGCCGAACGCCACCTACCACATCGCGGGGCTGGCGGTGGATGGGGTGAACGTCACGCCGGTCTCGGTCTTCACGTTCACGAACGTCCGCGCGAACCACACCATCGCGGCCTCCTTCGCCCTCACCTTCCACACCCTGACGGTGGTCGTGACCGGCCCCGGCAGCGTCAGCAAGAATCCGGATCAGGCCAAGTACCTCGAGGGGAGCACGGTCGATCTGACCGCGACGCCGGCCGCCGGGTACGTGTTCGTGGGTTGGACCGGGGCCGCGTCGGGGACCACCAATCCCATCACCCTGACGATGGACACGAACAAGAGCATCGGCGCGGCCTTCGACCCCCCGAGCTTCGTGATCACGGCGACGGCGGGCGACGGCGGGACGATCACCCCGAGCGGGTCGGTGGCGGTGAGCCAGGGGGCGAGCCAGCGCTTCGTCATCGCGCCCGACCCGGGATCCCACATCTCGAACGTGGTGGTGGACGACGCGTCGCTGGGCGCCATGGCGAGCTACGACTTCACCAACGTGACCGCCGCCCACACCATCGCCGCCGCCTTCGCGCCCGGGAGTCCCTTCGAAGAAACCGGCGTTTCGTTCCCGCCCTACGACGATGGCTCTCTGCCCCCGGCCTGGGGCGACTTCGACGGCGACGGGGACATGGACCTGCCGCTCTACCGCAACGACCGGTACTTGACCTTCAGCGAGATCCCCGGATTCCGCGCGCTGCTGGCGGCCCAGTCCTACCACGGCGCCTCGTGGTGCGACTACGACCGGGACGGCTATCCCGACCTGGTGCTGCTGCCGTACGACGGCGTGGAATCGACCGCGGCGACAGGGGACGCCGCCTCGCGGCCGTCGGGGATGGCGCAGGCACTCAGCGCCGGCGGCGCGCGCCTGCTCCACAATCGGGGCGACGGGACGGTGGCGGTGTGGGGGGATTTCGACGGCGACGGCTGGCCCGACCTGTTCACGCCCTACTACGCCTACGTGGCGCCGTTCCACAGCTTCCTGTGGCACAACAACGGGAACGGGACGTTCACGGACATCGCGGCGGCGGCCGGCGTGGATCTGGCGACGGTGCCGCAGGCGCTCAAGCCCGAGGGCGCGCATGCCGTGGACCTGGACGGTGACGGGGACCTGGACCTCTACGTCGCGAGCCACCTGTTCATCAACGACGGGACCGGGCACTTCACCGACATGCGCGCGGCGAAGGGGCTGCCGGAGGTGTTCGACGAAGGCGCGATGTTCGTGGACTACGACAACGACGGCGACTTCGATCTCTATCTGCGGACGGTGCCGGGCCCGCGGCTGTTCCGCAACGACGGGGCGCAGTTCACCGAGGTCACCACGGCGGCCGGGCTGCCCCCGGTCGCGTTGGCGTGGGGGGACACCTGGGCGGACGTGGACAACGACGGGGACCTGGACCTCTACCTGATCCTGCCGATCTACCAATCGGCGCGGCTCTATCTGAACCAGGGCGATGGGACGTTCGTCCAGGACACGACGTTCACGTTGTACGACACGTCGGGCCTCAACGCCTGGTCCGACCTGGATCGGGACGGCGATCTGGACCTGCACGTCGAGGCCTTCGACCGCCATCTGCTCCTCAACTCGCTCGACCCGTCACCCGGCGGCGCGCGGAGCTGGCTCAAGGTGGTGGTGCTGGACGGCCAGGGCAGGCAGACGCAGCAGGGGGCGACGGTCAAGCTGCGGCGGGGCGACGGTCCGCCGGGCGTCGTCCTGACGCGGGCGGTGGACGGGGGGTCGGGCTACCTGACGCAGAGCGAGTACCCGGTCCACTTCGGCGTGGATGGCGCCGGGACGTACGCGCTGTCGGTGAGCTTCCCGAGCGGGGGCGGGGTCCCGATCGTGGTGGACGGGCACCGGCTGTCATGGCTCAACTCGATCGTGCCCGGCTCGCTCGCGAGCCGCACCCTCACCGTGTTCCGTGACGGGCGCGCGACCATCGGCGAGCGCACCATCACCGCCACCGCGACCAATGGCGGCACGATCACGCCGGCCGGATCGGTCCTGGTGAGTGCCGGGGCGGACCGGAAGTTCACGATCGTCCCCGATTCCGGGTTCCACATCGCGGACGTCACGGTGGACGGCGTGTCGGCCGGCCCGGTGACGGGCTACACGTTCCTGCGGGTCAACGCCGATCACACCATCGCGGCCAACTTCGTCCCGACGCTGGTCGCCGGCGTGGAGCCCCTGTCGATGGCCGCGCCCGCGGAGGTCACGCTGGGGCCGATCCAGCCCAATCCCATGCGGGATGCGGCCCGCATCACCTTCGGGCTGCCGGTCGCCACGCGGGCGCGACTCCAGATCCTCGACGTGCTGGGCCGCGCGGTCGCCGACCTCGCGGACGGCCCGTTGCCCGCCGGCTCGTTCGCGATGCACTGGGATGGCCGCTCGGCCGGCCGGCCGGCCCCCACCGGGATGTACTTCGTGCGCCTGGAGGCGGGAGGGCATCAGGTGGTGCGGCGCCTCGTGCTCGCCCACTAGCGCGTCACGCGACCGCGCGTCACGCGACCGCGCGTCGCGCACGCGCGGCCGCCCGCCCCGCCGCCACCGCGGCGCGACGCAGCGGCCGCGGGCTCCGGTGCGGTAGATTGCCGGCATGTCGCTCGCCCCCGGCACCCGCCTCGGCATCTACGAGATCGTCGCCCCGTTGGGGGCCGGCGGCATGGGCGAGGTCTATCGCGCCCGGGACGCGCGCCTCGGCCGCGAGGTGGCGGTGAAGGTGCTCCCGACGCCGCTCGCCTCGTCGCCGGACCGGCTGGCGCGCTTCGAGCGCGAGGCCCGCACCGTGGCCGGGCTCAACCATCCCAACATCGTCACGCTCTTCTCGGTGGAGGACCAAGGCGGCGTGCGGTTCATCACCATGGAGCTGGTCGAAGGCCAGAGCCTGGATCGGCTGGTGGTGCCGGGTGGCCTGGCGCTCGCGCGCCTGCTGGAGCTCTCGATCCCGCTCGCCGACGCCCTGGAGGCGGCGCACGAGCGCGGCGTCGTCCACCGCGATCTCAAGCCGGGCAACGTGATGGTGACGCCCGAGGGCCGGGTCAAGGTGCTGGACTTCGGCCTGGCCAAGGGGACACCGACGCCGGACCCGGTGACCTCCGACAGCGCGCTGCCGACGAGGGCGGCCCCGCTCTCGCTGGCCGGGCAGGTGGTGGGCACCGTGCCGTACATGGCGCCCGAGCAGGTCCGCGGCGAGGCGGCCGATGCCGGCACCGACCTGTTCGCCCTCGGGATCGTCATCTACGAGTTGGCGACCGGGCGGCGCCCGTTCGCGGGGGCGACCCTCGCCGACGTCGGCTCCGCCATCCTCCGCGACACGCCGGAGCCGGTCTCGCGCCTGCGCCCCGAGCTGCCCGAGGAGCTGAGCCGCATCGTCGCCCGCTGCCTCGAGAAGGAGCGGCGCGATCGCTACCGGGCGGCGCGCGAGGTGGTGCAGGAGCTGCGCCTGCTGCAGCGCTCGCTGGAGCGCGGTGCCACCGGCGCGCCCGCGCCCCCGGACGAGGTCATCCGCTCGCTCGCGGTGCTGCCGCTCGAGAACGTCTCGCACGACCCGGCCCAGGAGTACTTCGTCGACGGCATGACCGAGGCGCTGATCTCCGATCTCTCGCGCCTCAAGGACCTGCGCGTCATCTCGCGCACCAGCGCGATGCGCTACAAGGGCGTCCACAAGGCGCTGCCCGACATCGCGCGCGAGCTGAACGTCGATGCCGTCCTCGAGGGCTCGGCCCTGCTCCTGGGCCAGCGGGTGCGCATCAGCGTCCAGCTGGTCTCCGCGCGGCGCGACGCGACGCTGTGGAGCGACCGCTACGACCGGGACCTCGAGGACGTGCTCGACATGCAGAGCGAGGTGGCCGCCAAGGTGGCGGGCGAGATCGCGCTGCGCGTGACCCCGCGCGAGGCGAAGCGGCTCGCCAGGCGCCAGGCGGTCAACCCCGAGGCCCACATCGAATACCTCAAGGGCCAGCACACCGCGGAGGCGACCTCGCCGCAGGCGATCGAGCTGAGCCTGCGCCACTTCCAGCGGGCGCTGGAGCTCGATCCCGACTTCGCGCCGGCCTGGGCGGGGGTCGCCCACTGCCACAACGTGCGCGCGAGCCGCGGCATGGCGTCGCCGGCCGAGGCGTTCGCGGCCGCGCGCGCCGCGGCCCGCCGGGCGCTGGAGCTGGACGACACGCTCGCCCAGGGCTACGCCGAGCTGGGCTGGCTCGAGTCGGGCCAGGGCGATCTCAAGGGCAGCGTGCGGATGCTGGAGCGCGCCATCGAGCTGAACCCCGGATTGACCTCGGCCCACACCGTCCTCGGACGCATCTACTACTGCACCGAGCGCCACGCCGCGGCGCAGGCGACCATGCTCAAGGCGCTGAGCCTGGACCCGCTCTCGATGATCATCCACACCACCGTGGGCGACGCCCACTATTACGCGCGCGAGTACGAGAAGTCGGTCGCGTACTATCGCAAGGCGATCGAGCTCGACCCGCGCTTCGACGGCGCCCACACCGACCTGGCCCGCTCGCTCGAGGCGCTCGGGCAGTTCGACGAGGCGCGCGCGCAGTACGAGGAGGGCCGGCGGTTGGCGGGCACCGTGGCCGGACCTTCCTTCGGGCTCGCGCACCTCGAGGCGAGCATGGGCCACCGCGACGCCGCGCGCCGTATCCTCGCCGAGCTCGAGGCCGCCCGGGCGCAACGGGTGGTCTCGGCGTGGGGGATCGCGGCGCTCCACGCGAGCCTCGGCGACGTCGAGGAGGCGTTCCGGTGGCTGGAGACCGCATTCGACGAGGGCGCGACCGGCCTGGTCTTCCTCCGCGTCCACCCGCGCCTCGATCCCATCCGTCACGACCCGCGGCACGCCGCGATGGTGAGGCGCGTGGGACTGGACGGCGTCTAGCGGGCTGGGAGTGGGGCGGTCGCCCCGGGTCCCCGCCCGCGCTCAGTGTCCGAACATGTGGCCGAAGTGGCCCGGCTCCATGATGCCCACGGACAGGAGCTGGTAGGGCGCCTCGTCCTGGGCGGTGAAGACGAACTCGTGGCTCGTGGCATCCGAGGCCATGAGCTTCGCCGTCAGCTTCGGGCCCTCCGCCTTGACCACCGAGACGAGCGTGAGCGTGCCGTACTTCTCGCGCAGGTCGAGGTAGCGCTCGACCCGCTGCGCCACGCCCTTGCTGGCGAGGCTGCTCGCCGCGAGGTGGTGGGTGATGAAAGCCTTCATCGAGTCCGGCCCGACCGAGAACGCCGAGACCCAGCCGCGGGCGAGCTCCCCGACGCGGGTGTCGGGCCAGCCCTCACGATCGGCGTCGTGACGATCCGCCGCGTGGGCGGCGGGGGCCGTCGCCGAGGGCGCGGGCCTGGTCTCGGCCGTGGCGACGGCGGCTCCCAGCAGCAGCGAGCAGAGGACGGCGGACGACAGGGCATGGCTCATGGCATCACCTCGGGGTGGGGGTGGAAGGGTCGCGAGGCCTAGGGTCACGCATGACTCAGCGCCTCGCGCACGGTGAGCCGCGCGGCGCGCCGCGCGGGGAGGAAGCTGCTGATCGAAGCCAGCACCAGGACCAGGGCCAGCCAGCCGCCGGTGGCGAGCGGCGACACGTGGAAGCCGAGCCCAGTCTTGAAGAAGATGTTCCCGCACGCGGTCTCGAGCCCCCAGCTGAGCGGTGCCGCCAGCGCGACCGCCACCACCCAGCTCAAGGCGCCGATCACCAGGGCCTCGATCCACACGTCCCGGGCGATCGCCGTCGGCGTCGCCCCGATCGCGGCCAGGATCCCGATCTCGCGCGTGCGCTGCACCACGCCCAGCGTGAGCATCGAGGTGAGGCCGAGGCCGCCGACCACGACCACCACCAGTGCCGCGGCGGCCAGCACGCTCCAGATGATGACCAGGTGATCGAGGATGCCCTGGCGGGCGTCGCGCATCCGCATCAGGCCGGTCACCGGGAGCTCGCGCCGCTCGAACTCCCGCTCGAGCGCGCGGGCCGCCGCGCGCTCACCCGCGTCGTCGTGGGCTCGGGTCACGATCCGCAGCGAGCGCGCCTCGTCGTCGTGCTGCCCGGTGGCGGCGAGCACGTCGGCGCGCGGCGCGTACACGGAGGCCATCGGCGTCAGCTCGCGGGCGATGCCGACGATTTGGAACGCCTCGGTGCGCCCGCGCAGGCGCACCCGCACCGAGTCGCCGACGGCGAGGTCGGGATCCAACGCGAGCACCGCGCCGTTGACGACCGCGGTGTGCCGGTCGCCGGGAGCGAGCCACCGGCCGCGGGCCAGCGCGAGGTCGAGCAACCGCGACCCCGGGTCGGGCCCGACCAGGCTCACGGTGCGGGTGGCGACCCCGCCGGGTCCCACGAGGTAGGGCGAGGCGGCCGGCCAGTACTCGGCCCGCTCGACCTCCGGCACCGCGGCCAGCGCCGCGGCGACCGCCGCGACCGGCTGCGGCTGGTCGAGCCCGACCGCGAGATCGTAGTGCCGGCGGCCGAAGTCGTCGTTGACCGCCCGGAGCCACGCGCTCGAGACGTTGAGCGCCGACATGAAGGTGGCCCCGCCCACGGCGAGCATGCCCACGGTCAGCGCCAGCCGGAGGCGGCGCGAGAACGTGGCGCGCAGCGTGAGCCGCAGCGGCCGCGGCAGCCAGGCGAGGCCTTCGAGGCCGCGCATCCGGCGCCCGCCGAGGCGGGGTGCGGGCGGATCGTCGGCCAGCGCCTCGCGCACCGGGATGCGGGCGGCCCGGCGCACCGGGCCCAGGGCCACGAGCGGCGGGACCACGAACCCGATGAAGGCCACCACGGCGACACCCCAGAGCGGGAACGGGGCGCCGCTCACGTCGGTGTTGAGGACGCCGGCGGCGAACACCGCGAACGTGCGTCCGGCCAGGAGCCCGGGCGGGACGCCGACGATCAGGGCGCCGGCCGCGAGCAGGGCGATCTGGCCCAGGTAGAGCCCCGCCACCTGCCGGTCGGTGGCGCCGATCGCCTTCATCATCCCGACCTGGCGCACCTGCTCGGCCATCAGCGCGTGCATCATGCTGGCCACCAGCACCGCGCTCAGGGCGAAGCTCAGGATGCCGAAGGCGAGGAGCAGGAAGAGGAACGCCTCCATCTGATCGGCATGCGGGTGCCGGCCGGGCGGAGGCACGGTGACGCGCGTGACGGTGTGGCCCAAGCGCTCGAGCCGGGTCCGCACCGAGTCGGCCACCTCCCGGATGTGCCCCTCCTCGAGCGGATGGTCGGCCACCACCATCCGGATCTGGGCGGACTCGACGCCGCCTTCGCGCAGCGACGAGTTCCAGGCCACGAAGCCCGGCACCATGTGCTCCATCCACGCGGGGGGGAGCCCCGCCGCGTGCACCGTGCCGGCGACGCGCACGCTGCGGTCCGCCGTGCCCTCGATCCTGAGCGCGAGGGTGGCGCCGATGCCGACCTTGGCCACGCGCAGCGCGGTGCGCTCGAGCAGCACGTCGTCCGGTCCCGGCGGCCAGGCGCCGTGGTCGGGCTCGAAGGTGTCGAGGCGCTGGGCGCCGAAGTCGCGCACCACCTGGAGCCGCGCCGGTACCCATTCGTCCGGCCCGACCCGCACCCGCGCCACGATCACCGGCCGGGCCTCGGCGTCGCCCACGCCCGGCATGCAACGCACCGAGTCCACCAGCGCGTCGCTCACGCGGTCCACCAGCAGCGTGGCCGAGGCCGGGCGCGTGCGGGCGTACATGCCATGGAGCGCGGGCTCGAGCAGCGCGTACTCGTGCACCATGGTGGTGATCTCGAACACGCCCGCCGCCATGGCCAGCACCGCCAGCAGCGAGCGGCCGCGCTGCCCGAAGGTGTCGCGCAGGACCTTGCGCCAGCGCGGGGCGATCACGACACCACGCGGCCGTCGGCCAGCGTCACGGTGCGGGTGGTGCCGTCGAGCGCGCCGCGCTCGTGCGTGACCAGCACCACGGTCTTGCCGGCGGCCGACAGCTCGCCCAGCAGGCGCAGGATGTCGGCGCCGGTCGCCGAGTCGAGGTTCCCGGTCGGCTCGTCGGCCAGCAGGATGGGCGGGTCGTTGGCCAGCGCGCGCGCGATCGCCACGCGCTGCTGCTGGCCGCCCGATAGGGTCGCCGGCAGCTTGTCGGCCTGCTCGGGCACGTCCACGCGCGCGAGCAGCTCGAGTGCCCGCCGGCGCCGCTCGGCCGGCCGGATCGTGCCCGCGAAATCCATCGGCAGCATGACGTTCTCGGCCGCCGTCAGCGTGGGGAGGAGCTGGAAGAACTGGAACACGATGCCGACCGCCCGCCCGCGCCACGAGGCCAGCCGGTCGTTGCTCAGGGTGTCGAGCGTCGCCTCGCCCACGGCGACCGTCCCGGCGCTCGGCCGGTCGATGCCGGCCATCAGGTTGAGCAGGGTGGATTTCCCGCTCCCCGACCGGCCGACGATGGCGGTGAACTCGCCCGCCGCGATGTCCAGGTCGACGCCGCGCAGCGCGGCGAAGGCGCCCGCGGGCGTCTCGAACGTCTTCGTGACCGAGCGCAGTCGGATCATCGTGCTCCTCCTTGGTGGCCGCCGATTCGGGTGCGTCGCGAGCGCAATCTGCGGCAGGGCGCGCGCCGCGGCGACCGG
>VBPB01000065.1:9155-13731 GCA_005893365.1 Candidatus Eiseniibacteriota bacterium | reverse complement strand
GGTGCTACGATTGGCACCCATGCGTCGTCCCCCGCGCTCCACCCTCGTGGCGCTCGCCACCGCCTCGCTGCTCGCCCTGCTCGAGATCTTCCGCACCTCGGTGACGCGCACCATCGCGGGCGACGTCCTCACCACGCGGGTGCCGCTGCACCACGTGCTGCCCACCTGGATCACGGTGGTCCTGGTCTCGCCGTGGTGCGCGTTCATGGCCCGGCGCTTCCCGTTCCGCAGCGGCCGCACCGTCCGGACCCTGTTCGCCCACCTGGGCGGGGCGGCGGTGTTCGTCGCCCTCCACATGACGCTGCTGATCCTCTTCCACCTCGCCCGCGGGGTGCACCGCGCGTTCCCGAGCGCTCCGCTGATGGTCCACACGGTCCACACCTACTTCTTCACCATCGCCATGGAGATGAGCGTGTACGCCGCCATCGTCCTGGTGCTGCTGCTGCTCGACGCGCGCCGCGAGGCGGCCGCGCGCGAGGTCGCCGCGGCACGGCTCGAGCGCAACGTCGCCGCCGCGCGGCTCGAGAGCCTGCAGGCCCAGATCCGCCCGCACTTCCTCTTCAACACGCTCAACGCCCTGGCGGTGCTCGCCCGCCGCGGGGACGGGGCGGCGGTGGACCGGGCGATCGGCGACCTCGGCGAGCTGCTGCGCGCCTCGTTCGCGGCGCCGGGCGGGCACGAGATCCCGCTCGCCGAGGAACTGGCGTTCGTCGAACGCTACGTGGCGCTGCAGCGCCTGCGCTTCGCCGACCGGCTCGAGGTCGAGTGGGACATCGAGGAGGCGGCGCGGGGGGCGCGGGTGCCGGCGCTTCTGCTCCAGCCGCTGGTCGAGAACGCCATCGAGCACGGGCTCGCGACCACGCGCGGCGGCCGCGTACGGGTGAGCGCGCGGCGCGCGGGGGAGGACCTCGAGATCGAGGTCGCCGACGACGGCGCCGGGTTCGCGGCCCGCGCCGCGGGCGACGCGATGGGCGCCGGCGCCACCGACGATGCCCGGGGCGTCGGCCTCGCCAACACGCGCGAGCGCCTGGCCCTGCTCCACGGCGGGCGCAGCACGCTCGAGTGCGGCGATGCCCCCGGCGGCGGCGGGCGCGTGCGGGTGCGCCTGCCGTGGCGCACGACGCTGGCCCCGGCGGCAGGCGGCGCGTGATCCGCGTCGCCATCGTGGACGACGAGCCGCTCGCGCGCGAGGGGTTGCGCTTGTGGCTCGCGGACGAGGACGACGTGGCCGTCGCCGGCGAGGCCGGCTCGCCGGCCGAGGCGGTCAAGCTGATCCTGCGCGAGCGCCCGGATCTGTTGTTCCTCGACGTCCAGATGCCCGGCGGCGACGGCTTCGACGTCATCGAGGCCATCGGCGGCGAGCACCTGCCCGAGGTCATCTTCGTCACCGCCCACGAGCGGCACGCGCTGCGCGCCTTCGACGTCTCGGCGCTGGACTTCCTGCTCAAGCCGGTGCGCGAGGATCGCTTCCGCGCGGCCCTCGCCAAGGCGCGCCGCGAGCTTAAGCGCGGCGAGGCGCGCGAGGGGCCGGCGCGGCTCTCGGCGCTGCTCGACCACCTGCGCGCGCCCTCGCCCGGGGACGGCCCGCGGCGGATCGAGCGCTTCGCGGTGCGGAGCCGCGGCCGGTTCGTGATCGTGCCCGCCGCCCAGGTGCGCTGGATCGGCGCCGCCGGCAACTACGCCGAACTGCACACCGCCTTGGGCTCGCACCTGGTGCGCGCGACGCTCGCCGAGCTGGAGGCCGGCCTCGACCCCCAGCACTTCGCGCGGATCCACCGCGGCACCATGGTCCGCGTCGACTGCGTGCGCGAGGTGATCCCGGCGACCCACGGCGACTACGACGTGGTGCTGGAAGGCGGCGAGACGCTCAAGCTGAGCCGGCGCTATCGGGGACGGTTGCTCGCCTAGCGCCGATCCAGGTAACCGACCGCCCGGCTGCGGGTTGTGCGACGATCCCCGCCCCAGACGGTCTTGACTTGACCTCGGCGGGACCGGAATGTAATCGTTTGCACGGCCGTGATGAATCGACGGCTCGAGCCGCTGACCGTGAGGACCCCTGACCGACCGTGGACGATCCCGGTGCGGTCACGGACGGCGCGCGATCGCGAGACGATCGCCACCGGTTCCGGACTGCGAGCGATGGCGTGAGGACGCATCGCGACCTCGCAGGGAACGTCCGCAGCACCCGGCAGCTTGATCCGCCCGCTGGATCCGCGCGCACGTCACCCTCAGACCTCTCAACAGGAGGATCGCTCCGATGAAGCGGATCACCCTCGGCAGTCTGGCTGGGCTCACCCTCCTCATGGTGGCCACGGGGTTCGTGCCCCGGGCCATCGCCGCCACCCCCAACCCCAACCTCGTGGTCGTCAAGACGCGGATCTTCAACGACTGCCCGTTCACCACGCTCACGGTGGTGAACAACTATCCGTCGCTGGTTTCGATCGAGGACGCGGGCCTGGCGTGCAACGGCTTCGCCAACCTCCACAACTGGAGCTTCTCCGAAGACGGCACCAACCCGGCGTCGTTCAACAACAACGCCGATTACCGGGTCTCGGCGGATCTCGTACTCAGCGGGACGGGCACGGGCGAGGGGGGTCTGCGGATCTCGCCCTGGTGGTCCCCGGACGTGGACGGGCGGTTCAACCTTCGCGTGCCGGACGGGGAGATCGCCTGCTTCGGCGGGCGTCTGCCCTTCTACTCCTTCACCGCCACCTATGGCCTCCACTACGTGAAGGGCGACCCGATCCACCTCGAGGTGATCTACAAGCCCAACGGGCTGTCGTCGGCGAGCCCGGCGACCATCATCTACAACCTGACCTACCTTGGCACGCCCTACAGCAGCGGGCCGCTGGCCTTCGACCAGGGGAACCCGGCCGAGGATCCGCCGCACGGATTGTGGGGCGAGCTGAATGATGCGCGCGTGGGCGGCTATGTCCAGCCGCGCATGGACCCGGGCAACTTCGGCTCCGCCTTCAAGGCCACGTTCACGAACATCGTCTTCACGCCGTGCCAGCCCAATCCGCTGGCCGCGATCACCAAGACGCGGATCTTCAACGACTGTCCGGCCAGCACGGTCACCGTGGTGAACAACTATCCGTCGCTGATCGGGATCGAGGACGCAGGCCTGGCCTGCAGCGGCTTCGCGAACCTCCACAACTGGACGTTCGCCGACGACACCACGCGCACCACCGTCTTCAACAACAACTCGGACTTCCGCTTCGGCGCCGATCTGGTGCTCAGCGGCTCCGGTACCGGCGAAGCGGGGCTGCGTCTCTCACCGTGGTGGTCGCAGGACGTCGATGGGCGGTTCAACATCCGCACGCCGGACGGGGAGATCGCCTGCTTCGGCGGGCGCCTGCCCTTCTACTCCTTCACGGGCAACTTCGGCCTGCACTACGTGAAGGGCGACCCGATCCATCTGGAGATGATCTACAAGCCCAATGGGCTGTCGTCGACGAGCCCGGCGACCATCGAATACAAGCTGACCTACCTGGGCACCCCCTACAGCAGCGGGCCGCTGGCCTTCGATCAGGGGAACACGGCGGAGGATCCGCCGCACGGGCTGTGGGGGATGCTGAACAACGGGCGCGCGGGCGGCTATGTCCAGCCCCGCATGGACCCGGGCAACTTCAGCTCCACCTGCAAGGCTACGTTCACCAACATCACCTTCCACTCGGGTCTGGAGATGGCCTTCGACTTCATGCCGAGCGACCTGCATCTCGACTCGAAGGGCCAGTGGCTGACCGGCTTCCTGAGTCCGCCCGCCCCCTTCCTGGCGTCGCAGATCGACGTGAGCTCGATCCGTCTCAACGGCGTGGTGTCGGTGAGCACCGCGTTCGCGCCCCAAATCGATGGTAACCAGCTGGAGGTCAAATTCTTGAGGTCCGAGGTGAAGCCGACCCTGACCGCCGGCGACCACATTCCGGTCTCGGTGATCGGGTTGGTCGCGGGTGGGTGCTTCATGGGGACCGACTACATCAAGGTCGGCGCGCCCAAGATCCACGCGCCGAAGGCCGGGGACCTGCTGGCGTCCGGGAGCACGACCAATGTGAGTTGGGACGTCCCGCCGGGGCCGCCGGGGCCGTCGGTGTCGCTGCTGCTGTCGCTCGACGGCGGCCAGACCTGGACCGTCACGGCCGACGGCGTGCCCGATGTCGGCCACTACGCCTGGACGGTCCCGAGCGTGGTCACCGGCCAGGCCCGGCTGGAGGTCATGCGGGTCTACGGCGTGGACGAGTCCGGACTGATCCCGGAGGCGGAGATCGCGCTCAGCGAACCGTTCGCGATCAACTCGCAGGTCACCGGGGTGGGGGATGCGGGGGCGGCGGTGTTCGCGCTGCCGGGCCCGACGCGGAACCCGTCGGTCGACGGCATGAACGTGGCCTTCAGCCTGCCGAATGCCGACCCGGCGGTGCTGTCGCTCTACGACGTGAGCGGTCGCTGCGTTGCGTCGCGCGAGGTCGGCGCTCTGGGGGCCGGCCGGCACACCCTCACGCTGGCCGAGCGGTTGCCGGCGGGCCTGTACCTGGTGCGGCTCACCCAGCATGGGCAGAGCCTCACGACGCGCGCGGCCGTG
>VBPB01000065.1:3946-9091 GCA_005893365.1 Candidatus Eiseniibacteriota bacterium | reverse complement strand
GGGGGGGATCGGCGCCGCGTCCGCTCCTGACGAGGATGGACCGATGAACAAGCGACTCACCGCCGTCTGGTTGATGGGGGCGGTCCTCGCGACCGCGGCCCCCGCGTGGGCGCAACTGCCCCGCACCGACGCGATCTGGGCCCGCACCGTGCCGCCCGGCTCGATCACCCTGGACGGGAACCTGACCGAGCCGGTCTGGGCGCAGGCGGAATCCTGGCGGGTCCATTACCGGTACGATGTCGCCAACCCGGTCACCGGGACCCAGGGCATCCCGGGCAGCGGGTGGAAGGACGAGGGCGGATTCCCGCCGACGCAGTCCACCAACGACAGCACGAACGCCATGCTCAAGTTCCTGGTGATGGGGAACAAGCTCTATCTGGGCGCCACCGTGCCCGACAAGTCCATCGGCGGCGGCGGCGGCTTCAACTACTTCGACGGGTTCCTGATGGCGGTCAAGGACCATTCGCTGCCCGGGTTCCCCAAGCCGGTGGCCGAGTACCTCTACTCGTGGTGGTACCCGCGCGACGCGCAGACCGTGTGTCCCTGCGCCCAGGCGATCGACTCGGCGGTGTCGAACCCGCCGATCTTCAAGGGACGCTGGGCCCCCGATCCGGTGTGCGATTGCGCCACCGGCCAGGTGGTCCCGCGCACGGGCGCCCAGATCGCGGCGTGGGACGCGCGCACGGTGGTCAACGGCACCACCAACAGCGATGCCGCGGTCGACGTGGGGTACACGGTGGAGATGGTCTTCGACCTGGGGGTGATGGGGTACGACGTCACCAAGGCCGCCGGCGACACGATCGAGTGGAACATCTCCATCTACGACACCGACAACTGGTGGAAGTCCCCGCTCGGGTTCGATCTGAGCCGCAACCGCACCTGGTGGGCCTGCCCCTGGGGCAACATCGCGGAGCAGGACGAGGTGCGGATCTACGCGCGCCCGAACGTGACCAACGTCTCGGGGGCGGTGCCGGCGATCGATCCCGACTTCCGCATCCCGGTCACGACCTTGGCGGCCCCGACGATCGACGGCAGCCTGGCCGATGCCGTCTGGTCCGTGGCGCCGAGCCTCGACCTCCGCTGGAACGACGATGCGCTGCGCGGCGCCTATCCGAGCGTCGGCAAGTACCGCTCCGGCCAGTTCCAGCCCCGATTGGCCGTCGATGACCCCGCCCCCAATCCGCTCCCGTTCGTGGCCAACGGGGGCGATGCCACCGTCAAGTACTTCTGGAAGGGCGACTTCCTCTACCTGGGCTTCGACGTGCGCGATACCCGGGTCCAGAGCAACGCGACGGAAGACGAGTGGGACGGTTTCACCGTCAGCATCACCAGCCGCTCCGAAGAGGACATGGTGGATCACAACCTCGCGGGCAAGGGCCTCTCGTTCCACGTGAGCTCGGCCGGGGGTGCCGTGCCCATCAAGGACCTGGTGCCGCTCGTCAACGGCGGGACGGCGCAGGTGGCCCTGCAGCTCAAGCCCGGGACGACCGTGGACTCGACCGGCACCACCTCGAGCGACGTCGGATACACCGCCGAGCTGAAGGTGGATCTCAAGGCGCTCGGGTATCCGGCCGGCCTCGGCGACCACACGATGTTCTTCGGCATCGACCTGCACGACCACGACCGCTTCAGCAACCCGCTCTCGGACAGCTACTCGACCCGGACCTGGTTCTTCCGCGAGCGCGAGGAGCAGTGCTGTCCGGCGTGGACGCTGCTGGATCCGCCGCGCTGGGCAATTCGCCGAATCCCTTCCACCTCACCACCACCCTCGAGTTCACGCTCGGGCGCGAGTCGGACGTGACCCTCGAGGTGTTCGCCGCGGACGGCCGCCGGGTGCGCAGCCTGACGCTCGGCCGCTACCTGCCCGGCCAACGGCAGGTCCCGGTGACCCTGCCGGCCGGCCGGTCGGGCTTGTACCTCTACCGCCTCCAGGCGCACGATCCTGCCACCGGCGCGGTGATCGCGAACCTGTCGGGCAAGCTGATGCAGCTCCGGTAGCCAATCCTGGGTAGTGGAGCAGGGGGGGGCGGGGGCCGCCGCGGGCCCGCTCCTCGCTGCCGCGCGCATGTGGTGCGGACTTCCATGATTCACCCTGGTGTGAGAACGGTTGCCGGAGTCGCCATCCTTCTGTCGTCCCTCCTGATCCCGCGCGCCCAGGCCGGAACCGCCGGCAAGCTCTCGGGCCGGGTGCTCGATCCGGCCAAGCAGCCGATCGCGGGTGCCAACGTCGCGATCCCCGCCGCCCGCACCGGCGCCCTCACCCAGGCCGACGGCAGTTACTTCGTCCTCAACCTGCCCGCCGGCCAGTACGACGTGCGGGTGAACATGCTCGGGTACCAGCCGGTCCTGATCCAGGGCGTGGTGATCTCAGCGGACAACACCACGTCGCTCGACGTCACCCTCCAGGAAGCCCCGGTGCAGATGCCGGACGTGGTCGTGAGCGCGCAGCGGCCGGTGGTGGACGTCAATCAGACCAGCCAGATCGCGTCGGTCTCGCGCAAGGAGCTGAACACGCTCCCGGTCCAGGAGCTGCAGGAGGTCGTCAACCTCCAGGCCGGCGTGGTCGACGGCCACTTCCGCGGCGGGCGCACCGGCGAGGTGCAGTATCAGGTCGACGGCGTCACCGTGAACAACCCCTACGACAACAAGTCGAGCCTGCGCCTGGACCGCTCGCTGCTCGAGGAAGTGCAGGTCATCAGCGGCACCTTCGACGCCGAGTACGGCCAGGCGATGAGCGGCGTGGTCAACGCCGTGCTGCGCAGCGGCGGCGACCGGTTCCGGTGGGACGCCGAGACCTTCGCGGGCGGCTACTACTACGGCGGCAACACCCGGGCCCGGGTGGGGGGCACGCCGACCGAGATCAACCCGCGCCGCCTCGTGCCCTGCGCGTTCCGCCCCGCCGACGTCCAGAACTACCAGCTCACCTTGAGCGGGCCGCTCGGCCTCGCCAAGACCCGCTTCCTGGTCACCGGACGCTACTACCACCGCGACGATTACGTGCGCGGCGTCCGCCTGTTCGTGCCCACCGACACCTCCGACTTCGAGCGCAAGCTCTTCTACCCGACCGGCGACCGCGCGTCGGTGCCGCTGGCATGGTCACGCGAGTGGTCCGGGGTGGCCAAGTTCGACACGCATGCGTTCGAGGATTGGCGGCTCGGCTACCAGGCGATCGCCAACTCGATCCGCAGCCGGCGCGGCACCTACGGGTTCCGCCTCAACCCCGACGGCCTCTCGCGTCAGCGCACCTTCTCGATCGTCCACGGGTTCGACGTGACCCGCGCGCTGGGCAAGTCGTCCTTCTTCAACGCCACGGTGCGGCAGAACTACTTCGATTACCACGACATGGTCTACGATGCCCTCGACGATCCGCGCTACGACGCGGCCGGCCCGCCCCAGGGCGACACCGACTTCGACCTGGGCGCGTTCATCCAGGGGGTGGAGTTCACGCGCTTCGCCCAGACCACCAACGCGCTGGTGGCCAAGGGCGTCTACGAGAGCCAGCTCAACCGCGAGCACCACCTGAAGCTGGGCGCCGAGTATCAGGTCACCCGCCTCCGGTTCGGGCACCCGGGCTACCTGGTCTACGCGACCGTCAACGGGCAGCAGCAGCTGGTCCGCCACGTGAACGAGCCCCCCGACTACCCGGCGGTGAGCGAGTACCGGCCGGTGGTGGCGGCCGGCTTCGCCCAGGACGAGGTGGAGTGGAACAACCTCCGGCTCCGGGGCGGGCTCCGCCTCGATTCCTTCGACGCCCGCGCCTCGCTGCCCAGCGACCTCGCCAACCCCGCCAACGCCATCGCCGGGGCCCCGCGCTCGGAACTGAAGCCGACCCGCAACAAGGTCTCGCTCGCCCCGCGCCTGGGCGTGTCGTATCCGGTCACGCGCGACGCCGCGGTGTTCTTCGCCTACGGGCACTTCTATCAGATGCCGGCGCTGGGCACGATGTTCGACAACGCCGACTACCGCATCCTGCGGCAGCTCCAGGCCGGCGGGATCAGTTACGGCGTGCTCGGCAACCCCGACATCAGGCCCGAGCGCACCGTGCAGTACCAGTTCGGCTACAAGCAGGCGGTCACCGACTGGCTGGGCCTGGACGCGAGCGTCTTCTACAAGGACATCCGCGACCTGCTGGGGGTCGAGTTCGTCTCCACCTACAACGGCGCCGAGTACGCGCGGCTCACCAACGTGGACTTCGGCAGCGTCATCGGGTTCACCTTGGCGCTGGACCAGCGCCAGCTGGGCCGGATCAGCAGCACGATGGACTACACCTGGGAGTTCGCCCAGGGCAACTCGAGCGATCCGCGCGAGACCGCGACCCGGGCCTCGGCCGGGGAGGACCCCCGGCCCAGGCTCGCGCCGCTCGACTGGGATCAGCGTCACACCCTCAATCTGACGGTGAGCATCGCAGGGCCCGGCGGGGTCTCATCGAGCGCGGTGCTGCGCGTGGCGAGCGGCCAGCCCTACACCCCGGCGCTGGTCTCCGGATTCGCGGGCGGGCTCGAGACCAACTCGGGCCGCAAGCCCACCGCGATGCTGCTCGACCTGCGGAGCGAGCGGCCGGTCCGGCTGGCGGGGCTCGGCGCCACGGTGTTCGCGCGGGCGTTCAACGTGTTCGACACCCGCTACTTCAACGGCTTCGTCTTCGACAGCTCCGGGAGTCCCTACTATTCGCGCTACGGGGCGGCGGATGTCGTCACCTTGAACGATCCGACGCGGTACTACCCGCCGCGGCGGATCGAGATCGGGATCGGTCTTCGTGACCACGCGCAGCCCTGATCGCCTCCGGCGCGCCTCGACCGTGGCGCGGCTGCTGGCCGCCGTGGCCCTGCTGGCCGCCGCGGGTGCTGGGGCGCAGCCGCTCCCGGTCGTCCCCAAGAGCCAGCGCGGCGGGTTCGACTCCGAGCGCATGGGCACCCACGACGCCAACAACCTCCGGACCCGGTACTGGAACTTCGGCATGGTGGGGGACTTCTTCGAGCCCCCCGACAAGGCGGACCTCACCGTGTTCCACTCCGTCGAGGTGCCGAAGGGCACCGGGATGAACTACAGCGACGGGATCACCCCGTTCGTGCTGGCCAGGGTCCCCACCGCGTTCGGCGATACCACCACCATCATGGAGACCGGGTACCGCGAGCGCCAGGCGCT
>VBPB01000065.1:3403-3922 GCA_005893365.1 Candidatus Eiseniibacteriota bacterium | reverse complement strand
ATCGGGGCCGCTCGCCGGCGATGAGCCACGACCCCCGCACCTGGCCGGACCGGTGGCCCGACAAGCTCGCCGACTTGGACGACGCGGGCTGGGCGGGGTCCTGGGACGGGTACTTCGGCAAGCGCCCCGCCGCCGACCAGGAGAGCTACACGGTCATGGACGACGACTACTACGACGCCTTCGCCTACTACCCCGACAGCCGGGACTCCACCCGCCAGGGCCTCGGGCTCAAGGTGGGCGTGCGCGGGTTCCAGTGGGCAAATCCACAAGCGGGCAACGTCATCTTCTGGCACTACGACATCACCAACGAGAGCGACACCGACTACGACAACAACATCATCTTCGGGCTCTACATGGACTCGGGCGTGGGAGGCTCGGCGCGCTCCTCCTGCGACGGGGGCGGGGGGGCCGAGTCCGACGACGACAACGCGTTCTTCGACCGCTCGCTGGGCCTGAACCTGGTCTACACCTGGGATAATCACGGCACCGGCGTGGACCTGCTCGGCCAGTGCCAGCCCA
>VBPB01000065.1:0-3382 GCA_005893365.1 Candidatus Eiseniibacteriota bacterium | reverse complement strand
TACGCCTACCTCGAGACGCCGGGAAACGCCGTGAACGGGATCGACGACGACAACGACGGCATCGTGGACGAGCGGCGCGATGGCGGCGAGGGCATCCAGATCGTCGGGCAGAGCCAGATCCTCGCCTACTGGGCCGCCCACGACGACACCGCCAAGTTCACCGCCTTCTACGGCCCGATCGCCGACCGGCCCGCGTACCGCTACGGGTCGTGGTGGACCGGCGACGAGGACATGGACTGGCGTCCCGACTTCGACGACGTGGGCGCCGACGGCGTCCCCGACACCCACGACGCCGGCGAGGGCAACGGCATCCCGACCGAGGGCGAGCCCGACTTCGACCGCACCGACCTCAACGAGTCGGACCAGATCGGGCTCACCGGCTTCAAGATGAACCGCATCTTCTCCCCGGGTGGACAACCCACCGACGGCATCCTGTTCTACACCGACGATCAGAACTGGCCGGCCCGGCTCTACACCAAGTTCACCGACCCCAACCCCGCGGCGCGCTTCGACTCGGCGACGGTCACCAACTACAACATCGGCTTCCTGTTCGCCTCGGGACCGTTCGTCCTCGCCAAGGGGAAGACCGAACGCTTCAGCCTGGCGCTGGCCTACGGCGCCGACCTGGCCGAGCTGCGCGAGACGGTGCACACCGTGCAGCTCATCTACAACGCCAACTACCAGTTCGCGGTGCCGCCGCTGGCGCCGACGGTGACGGCCGAGGCCGGGGACGGCCGCGTGCGTCTCACCTGGACCGACGGCTCGGAACGCGCCTTCGATCCGGTCACCAACGAGTTCGACTTCGAGGGGTACCGCGTCTACCGGTCGACCGACCCGGACTTCCTCGACCCCAAGGTGATCAGCAACGGCCACGGCACCGGCCCGATCGGGAACGGCAAGCCGATCGCCCAGTTCGACCTCGACGACGACAAGCGCGGGTTCTCGAAGAAGACCATCGATGGCGTGGGGTACTGGCTCGGCGACAACACCGGCATCACCCACACCTGGACCGACACCACCGTCACCAACGGCCAGCAGTACTTCTACGCGGTGTGCGCCTACGATTTCGGCCGGGCCTCCGACCTCGACTCGCTGGCGATCTATCCGTCCGAGAACTCCATCCCGGTCTCGCGCACGCCGCGCGGCGGACTGATCCTGCCTCAGAACGTCGTGGCGGTGCGGCCGGAGCCGCGCGTGCCCGGGTTCCAGGCGGCGACGACCACGCCCGCGACGCACGTCGCCGGGACCGGCACCGGCACGGCCGACGCGCAGGTCGTGAACACGGATCTCGTGCCGGGCGGGCACCAGTTCGCGCTCAGCTTCACCTCCGTTGCGCCGGACAGCTTCCGCGCCACCGCCTACACGCTGCGCGACAGCACCACCCACCACACGCTCTTCACCACCGGGCACGACTTCGTCGCCGGCGGCACCGGCGCCACCGCCGACGGTCTGCTGCCGCGGATCTTCAGCCACCCGTCGGTCACCGTGGACCTGGCGAACTCCGGCTTCACGCCGGCCTCGACCACGACCACGAGGCTCAAGGCCGCGTATCAGAGCGACGTGCTCTCGAGCAACCAGCGGCGCCCGGGCTACCCCGACGACCTCCGCATCGAGTTCTCCGACTTGGTCGAGGACACGAGCATCGCGATCCCCAACAGCTCGATCGATACGCCGGTCCCCGCCAAGTTCCGGGTCTTCGCCGAGACGCCCGAGGGCGATCGGCCCCTCGATTTCGGCCGACGCCGTCCTGGATTCCGTGCAACACCGCGCGTTCGGGTTCTTCTGGTACGAGGCCAACGCCGGCAACGGGATGATCCGCGACCGCAGTCAGTCGGGGTCGCCGGCGAGCATCGCGGCGGTCGGCTTCGGGCTCTCGGCGATCTGCACCGGCATCGACCACGGCTGGATCACCCGCGCGCAGGGGGCCGCCCGCGTCGGCACGGCGGCGGGAGGCGGCTTCCGCGAGGCGCCCTACGTGGTGCCCAACCCGTACATCGGGGCGGCGAGCTTCGAGCCGCAGCGGTTCGCGGTGTCGGGCCGCGGGGAGCGCCGGATCGAGTTCCGCGCCATCCCCCGGGGCAGCACGATCCGCATCTACACGGTGCGCGGGGATCTGGTCCAGACCCTGCGGCAGGACGGATCGACCCACGGCTACGTGGCCTGGGACGTGCGCACCAAGGACGATCTCGACCTGGCGCCGGGCCTCTACCTGTTCCAGGTCGAAGCCCCCGGCGCCGGCGTGGCCATCGGCAAGTTCGCGGTGATCAAATGAGCGCCCGCGGCGTGAACCTTGGGACCGGGGTCCCGCTGCTGGCGGCCGTGCTGGCCCTGGCGCTGTCCGCCGCCCCGGCCCGGGCCCAGAGCAAGACCGGCACCGCGATGGGACAGTTCCTGCTCATCGAGCCCAACGCGCGGGTCGCCGGCATGGGCAATGCCGGCGTGGCGCTGGCGGACGGTCTCGACGGCGTCTACTACAATCCCGCCGCGATTGCAGCGCCTGGCTGGCGGGGATCCGCTACGACTACGTGGCCGCGGCCATCCCGGTCGGCACCGCGGGCTGCGCGTACGCGGCGATCACCGGGCTCAACTCGGGCGACATCGACGTGCGCACCGTGAGCCAGCCGCTCGGGACCGGCGAGCGGTACAGCGTCTCGGACGTGGCGATCGGCCTCGGCTATGGACGCCAGCTCACCGACCGTTTCGCCGCCGGCGGCCAGATCAGCTTCGTGCAGGAGACCATCTGGCGCAGCTCGGCGCGCACGTTCACGCTCAACGTCGGGACCCACTACCAGGTGTCGGAGCGGGGACTCCACATCGGGGCGAGCCTCTCCAACTTCGGCACCCAGACGGGCTACAGCGGTCGCGACCTGCGCATCACCTACGACAACGACCCCGGCCGGTTCGGGGACAACGGTGCGCTGCCGGCGGAGATCTTCACCGGCGACTTCCCGGTCCCGTCGGTCTTCCGGCTCGGGGCCGGGATGCCGTTCCGGCTCAGCCCGGACGCCCGGCTCGACGTCGAGGTGGACGCGTTCCATCCCAGCGACAACTCGGAGAGCGTGAGCCTCGGCTCCGAGCTGACCCTCGGGGAGCGACTGAGGCTCCACGCCGGCTACCAGAACGCGTTCCTCAAGGATTCGGAGGTGGGGCTGACGCTGGGCGCGGGGGTGATGGGCAACTCCCCATCGGCGCGCTTTCGGCTGGATTACGCCTGGGCCGACCAGGGGCGCCTGAACTCCAGCCATCGCTTCACGGTGGGCGTCGTTTTCTAGAGGCCGTGCGATCTCGGCGGCCGCATTAAGGAAGGACCGGACACCATGCGCAGACTCATCCTCGGGCTGGCGACACTCCTGCTGTCGGCCACGGCGGCCGCCGCCACGCC
>VBPB01000064.1 GCA_005893365.1 Candidatus Eiseniibacteriota bacterium | reverse complement strand
GCGCGATGGGGCGGTGGTGGGCGAGCTGTGGATGGTGCACAGCGGCGGCTTCTATGAGGTGGTGAAGCGCAAGGTCCTCGCCCCGGGCGAGATGCCGCGCCACCTGCACTGGTTCATGTGGGAGGCCTACACCACCTGGATCAGCGGCTTCTTCCTGCTCGGCGTCGTCTACTACCTGGGCGGCGGCGTCTACCTGGTCGACCGCAGCATCGCCAACCTCGGCGTCGGGACGGCGGTGGCCCTGAGCCTCGCGGTCCTGGTGACGGGCTATCTGGTCTACGACCTGCTGTGGCGGTCGCCGCTCGCGAGCCGTCCGGCGCTCGGCGGCCTGATCTCGTTCGGGCTGCTGACCGCCGCCACCTGGGGACTCACCCACCTCTTCAGCGGACGCGCCGCGTTCATCCACGTCGGCGCCCTGCTCGGCACCATCATGGTGGCGAACGTCGCCCAGCACATCATCCCGGCGCAGCGGAAGATGATCGCGGCGACCCGGGCCGGGCAGCCCGCCGACGCCACGCTGGGCGAGCGCGCCAAGCGCCGCTCGATCCACAACCACTACGCCACGCTGCCGGTGCTGATCGCCATGCTGAGCAGCCACTTCCCCATGACCTACGGCCACCCCCGCGCCTGGTTGGTGCTGACGCTGCTCATGCTGTTCGGCGTGGCGGCCAAGTACGTGATGAACTTCCGCGGCCGCAGCAACCGGTGGGTGCTGGCCGGGGGGCTCGCCGCCCTGGTCGCGGTGATCGCGCTCACGGCGCAGGTCCCGAGCGCGGCGCCGGCCGGGCCGGACCTGGCCGGGGCGGCCCCGGTCTCGTTCGCCGAGGCGCACGCCATCATCGAGCGGCGCTGCGTCACCTGCCACGCGCGCAAGCCCACCAACCCGTCGTTCCCGGAGCCACCGAGCGGCATCGTCTTCGAGGACCCGCGCCGCATCCACGAGCTCGCCGGGCGCATCATGGTGCGGGCCGTGGTCACCAAGACCATGCCGCTCGGCAACCTGACCGGCATGACCGAGGAGGAACGGCGCACCCTGGGGGCCTGGATCGCCCAGGGGGCCAGGCTCGACGACGCCCCGCCCCGCCCGTGAGCCAGAGGAATCGGGTTGGTGGCGGCCCGGGCCCGTCTGGTACCGTACAAGCGTGAACACTCACCGCCCCGTCCCGATCTCCGCCGCCCTGCTGGGCGCGCTGCTCCTGGCCGGCGTCGCGCCGGACGCGGGGCGCGCGGTGCCTGCCAGGCCGGCGCCCGGCTCGGCGTTGACCGTGCCGTTCATCGCCGACGACTACACTCGCGCGGTCGCCGAGGCCAGGGCCCGCAAGGTGCCGCTGTTCATCGAAGCCTGGGCCCCCTGGTGACACACGTGTCGCTCGATGAGGGCGTTCGTGTTCACGGACCCCGCCCTCGCGAGTCAGGCCAGGCGGTTCGTCTGGCTCGAGATCGACACCGAGAAGGCGAAGAACGCGAGCGTGCGCAAGCAGCTCGCCGTCGCCGCGCTCCCCTCGTTCTTCATCCTCGACCCCGCGGATGAGCGGGTCGCCCTGCGCTGGGTGGGCGGGGCGACCGTGCCGGCGCTCACGCGCATCCTGGACGACGGCCGCGCGGCGGTGACCGCCGGGACCGTCGCCTCCGGCCGCGGCGGCTTAGGCTCACCCGCCGACTCGGCCCTGGCCCGCGCCGACGACGCCTACGGCCGCGCCGACTACGCGACCGCCGCCGCCGGCTACCGCGAGGCGCTGAAGCTCGCCCCCGCGGGGTGGTCGAGCGACGGCCGCACCGTGGAATCGCTGCTCTACGCCCTGAATCAGACCGACGGCTACGAGGAGGGCGCGTCCCTGGCGCTGGCCGCCTATCCGCGCCTCGCGCGCACGCCGTCGGCGCCCAACGTCGCGGCCAGCGGCCTCGACTGCGCCTTGAGCCTGCCGGCCGACCATCCGCGGCGGGCCGAGCTGGTCGCGGCCCTCGACCAGATCACCCGGGCGGTGGCCGAGGACCTGACGCTGTCGATGGCGGCCGACGACCGATCGGGCGTCTACATCACGCTGCTCGACGCCCGCAAGGACGCCCACGACAGCACCGGCGCCCGGGCCACCGCCGAGGCGTGGTCGGCGTTCCTGGACGGCGAGGCCGCGAAGGCGAAGACGCCCGACGCGCGCATGGTGTTCGACCCGCACCGGCTCTCGGCCTACATCGAGCTGGGGCAGCCCGAGCGGGCGATCCCGATGCTCGAAGCCTCGGAGCGCGACGCCCCCGGCGACTACAATCCTCCGGCGCGGCTCGCCCTCGCCTACAAGGCGATGAAGCACTGGAAGGAGGCGCTCGCCGCCTCCGACCGCGCGCTCAAGCGCGCGTACGGCCCGCGCACGCTCACCTTCTACTCGGCGCGCACCGACATCTATCTGGGCATGGCCGACTCGCTCTCGGCGCGGCGCACGCTGCGCGAGGCGGTGACCTTCGCCGAGGCGCTCCCGCCCGGCCAGCGCTCGGACGGCACGATCGCCGCGTTCAAGAAGCGGCTCGACGCCCTGCATTAGCCCGCGCGACACGTCGCCGTCGACGGCCCGGCCGGTCTCGCGTCGGTGGGGCCTGAGGTCGGCATCTCCAGCGGCGTGCCAACTGGCCGTACGGCCAGTTCAGCGGGTGCCCCAACTCGGTCGACAGCAGGAGTCCCGGTGCCCATGAGGACTGGTCGTGCGGCCAGTTCGTCGGCACGCGCCACGGCTGGACGTTCGGGAGTTGTCATGCCAACTGGCCCCGGGGCCAGTTGGCACGCCGGCTCGATCGCCTGCACCAGCGCCGGCAGGTCCGGTCGAGGGAAGCGCTCGGCCAACAGCTGCTCGACCTGGTCTTGTGCGTGGCCGCCACGATCAGCTCCGCGCTGGTCGCTTCGATCAGAAACGGCGCGAGCAGCACCGCCCCGCTCAGGGTCAGCCGCCTCTCGGCGACCGCCTCGAAGATGGCCGGGAATCTCCGCGCAGCCCGTGCCGCCCGGATGCGCTTGTAGGCGATGTCCACCGACATGTGCAGCGCGCCGACGCAGTAGGCGAACGTCGAGGGATAGCCGTCGGGGACGAAGAGCTTGCGAGCATCGAACTCGGCGATGTAAGCGAGCAGCTTGGCGGTCGTATCACGGTCCTGGGTGGCGAGTCCGGTCAGGCCGCTCCGCACGGTGCGGTTGGAGAGATGCTTCAGCGAGTACGTCTTCACGAGCGACTCCACGACGGGGGCGGGTGTCGGGAGCGTTGCCGGGTACACTCATTTGTATCACGCACCTTTTCGGCGCTCGCAGAGCCACGCATGACGCGGATCCTGGGGCCCTGGCTCTCAGAGACGGTGGGAGGAGTCCCAGCCCTTCCGCGGGCATCCTGCGCACGCTGACGTGCTTGTCTTCGCACCAGGGGCGAGGTGCGGGTGACATGACCCCGCGAACTCGTCAAGTCAATTCGCGATCGCGCGGCCCGCGCCCGCCTTGCACCGGCGACGGCGCGACTCCCGCCTACGGGTTTTCCGCATCCGCGCGCACCGCCAGCCGGCGCAGCGCCTCGCGCAGCCGGCGATGGCGGTCGAAGCGGCGCACGAACTCCGACTCGCGCACGCCGCCCTTGGCCCGCACCACCTGGGCGAGCGCCCGCCGGTCGCGCGCGGGCCAGGTCGCGACCCCGGGCAGCACCAGCACCAGCGGGCTCCAGCGCTCCCAGGCCAGCCGCTCCCCCGCGCTCCAGTCCCGGTCGGGGCCCGCCCCCAGCAGGCGCTCGGCGTCCGCGGCGCACACCCGGGTCGCGCACTCGCGGTCGCTGCCGAAGCGGGCGGCCAGAGCGTCCGACACCGCGAGCCCCGCGGCCGGCAGCGGCAGCAACCCGATCACGTCGTCGCGGGCGCGCCCGACGTGGAAGTAGAGGTTGTGGTGGGCCAGGCGCTCGAGCGTGGCGAGGTTCGAGCGATGCGACGGGTCGACCCGCATCCGCCGCAGCTCGTCGTCCATCAGGCGCGTCGCGTCCCGGTCGCGCGGGCGGAAGCCCATCTTCTGATAGAACCACCACGCACCCGAGGCCAGCGCCTCGGCGTTGCCCTCCCCCAGCTGGTACGGATAGATGGTGAAGCTGTCGGCGCCGAAGAGATGGCGCAGCGTGGCGACGACGCGCCCGTAGACCGCCCCGGCCTCGGCCCCGCGCCAGGTCTCGAACACGTTGTAGGCGATCTCGGCGGACCGGTAGAGCGCGCTGTTGAGCACGTAGCTGATGGGCACGCCGTTCTTGAGGGTCAGGAACGCGTACACCGCCTCGAGCAAGAGCCGCCGCTCGGGGAGCGCCCCGATCACCGCGAAGCGGAGGCCGTCGCCGCCGTCGACCAGACGGACGTCGTCGGGATTCGCCCAGGAGAAGACATCCAGGTCGCGGCTGCGGGTCACCATCGCCTCGCGCGCCAGGTCGATCAGCCGCTGGGCCTCGCGCCGCGGCACCGCCACCGTGGCGAGCGGCGGCCGCCGCCACGCGGCGCGCAGGTCGGGCCGGTTGCGGTCGAGCGGGTGCCGCTGGAACGAGACCGGGCACGGCCCGGTCCGCGCCGCGGTGCGTGAGGGCGTGTCGGGGCCGGGGCTAAGCCGCAGCGGCGGATCGAGCCGATCGTAGAGCACCTCGCGGGCGGCTTCGTCCATCGGCAGTGCCGCGAAGCGCCGCACCAGGAAGGCGGCGTCGGTCTCCCCCGGCCCCTTGAGGCGCGCGAGCCACTGGCGCGGCGAGTAGGCGATCTCGTCCAGGGCCGGCGCCTCGCCCGGGTGCGTCATCAGGGGCAGCAGGCCCTCGAGCTGGTCGCGGCCGTCGAAGTCGCGCCACACGATGGCGAGCCGCGCCCCCCACCGGCGCACGAGCCAGCGGGCGGTGGGCCAGAAGAAACGGAACTCGGTCGCGGTGCCAGCGATGCCGGAGTCGGGCAGCGCCCGCCGGTGGCGGAGGAGGTCGCGCCGGCGCGCGAAGGCGGCGAGCATCGCCTCCACGCGCTTGAGCAGGCGCGGGCCATCCGGGTAGGCGCGCAGGAAGCAGAGCGCCTCGTGCAGCCGCACCACCTGGGCCGCGCGCGGCAGGAGCAGGCGGTCGAGCCGGGTGAGCAGGTCGAGCTTCACCGCTTCGCTCCCGGGCCCGAACTCCGCCCGGGCCCGCTCGAGCGCGCGCAGCGCGCGCTCGGCGCCGGCCGGCGCACGCCGCGGCCGCGTCCCGGCGCGGCGCGTGCCCCGCGTCATGGCGCCTCGGTGCCAGCCGCGGTGGGGGTCGCGCGGGACGTCGCCGCCGCCGATGCTATGCTGGCCACCATGCGCGTCCTCACCGAGACGTCGTGGTCAGACGCCCCCCTCCGTCTCCAGCGGCTCGACCAGCTGGGCGGCGCGCAGCCGATCGATGGCGCCGCGCGCCTCGCGCAGCGTGAGGCCGCAGGCCTCGAGCGTCTCCTTCATCTCCGCCAGGCTGGTGCGCCCGGCGACCAGCTCGTCGAGCACGATGCCGTCCATCGGCCGGAGCTTGAGCCCGTCGGCCCACGCCTGCTTCGCCCGCTCCAGCTCGGAACGCTGCGAGGCGGACTCCTGGGCGGCGCGCACCGCGCTCTGGTAGCGCGAGGCGGCGTCGTGGCCGAGCGCCGAGAGCCGGAACCGCTGGCGCGGCTTCCACGGCACCACCCGCTCGGGATTCCTCCAGTCGAACGCCATCGTCGCCTCTTGGTGGGTGCGGGGACGGGACGCGCGCCGACGTCGCGGGCGCGCGCGGCCGCAGCCGGGGCGGCTCCCCCGCGGTCCCGGACGCCGCGGCACTCTACCTGTTCGGCCGCGCCGGCGCGAACCCGCGGCCGCGGAGGCGTCCCCTGCTCGGCCTGATCCGCCGCTACGCCCGCTGGCTCCACACCCGCTGGCCGGCGGGCCGGGTCGAGCCGCTCCCCGAGGTCGGCGCGGACGGCCGCACCGCGGTCCCGGGCGTCTACGTCGCCGGCGACCTCACCGGCATCCCGCTGCTCAAGTTCGCCCTCGACGGCGGCGCGCGCGTGGCGCGCGTCATCGCCGCCGATCCCGCCCTGCGCGCGGGCGAGAGACCCAAGGGCGTGCGCGACCTGGTCATCCTCGGGGCCGGCGTGGCCGGGATGGCGGCGGCGGTGGAGGCGACCAAGCTCGGACTCGACGTCGAGGTGATCGAGGCGAGCGAGCCGTTCGCGACGCTGGTCAACTTCCCGCGCGCCAAGCCCATCTACACCTACCCCGGGACGATGACGCCGCAGGGCGGGCTCCAGGTGACCGCCACCGTGAAGGAGGCGCTGGTCGACGAGCTGCGCGCCCAGACCGGGCGCGAGGCCATCCCGATCACCGCCGGTCGCGCGGAGCGCATCGCGCGCGAGGCCGGCCGGCTGGTGGTCCGTCTCGAGGGCGGTCGCACCGTCGCCGCGCGGCGGGTGCTGATCGCCATCGGGCGCAGCGGCGACTTCCGGCGGCTGGGGGTGCCGGGCGAGACGCTCGCCAAGGTCGCCAACCGCCTGCACGATCCGCACGATTTCGCCGGCCGGCGCGTGCTGGTGGTGGGCGGCGGCGACGCGGCGGTCGAGACCGCGGTGGCGCTCGCCGAGGCGGGCGCCCGCGTCACCCTCGCCCACCGCGCGCCGCGGTTGAGCCGGCCCAAGCCCGCGAACCTCGAGCGCCTGGAGCGGGCGCGCCGCGCGTCGGCGGAGCACCTCACCGTCCGCCCCGGCACCCAGGTCCGCGAGATCCGCGCGGACGACGTGGTCCTCGCGGGCGAGGACGGGGCGAGCGAGACGCTCCCCAACGACGCGGTGTTCGTGATGGTCGGCCGCGAGGCGCCGCTCGACTTCCTGCGCCGCGCCGGCATCCCGATCGCCGGCGAGATGACGCCCGCGCGCTGGACGGCGCTCGCGGCGTTCCTCGTCTTCTGCGCGTGGCTCTATGACTGGAAGTCGGGCGGCGTGATGTCCCGGCTGTGGTACGCGCGGCACTGGTTCCCGACCGACCTGCCCGACCGCCTCGCGGCGCTGGGCGGGCGCGATCCGCACACGCTGCTCGGGACCCTGGCCATCAGTGCTGCGGGGCCGTCGTTCTGGTACACGCTCGCCTACTCGACGGTGGTCGTGGGGTTCGGCCTCCGCCGCATCCGCCGCCGGCACACGCCCTACGTCACCGCCCAGACGCTGACGCTGATGGGCATCCAGGTGCTGCCGCTGTTCCTGCTGCCCGAGGTCATCCTGCCGCAGCTGGGCTACCACGGGCTGCTCCCGCGCGGGCTCTTGGACGCGCTGTTCCCGGTAGCGAGCTACGGGCACGGCCGGGAGTACTGGCGCGCGTACGGCTTGATCCTCGCGTGGCCGCTCGACGTCTACAACCTCTTCACGCACCAGCCGCTCTGGTGGTGGATCGGAATCGGCTTCCTCCAGACCTGCGTGTTGATCCCGCTCGGCATCCACCGGTTCGGCAAGGGCTTCTACTGCGGCTGGATCTGCTCGTGCGGGGCGCTGGCCGAAACCCTGGGCGACACGCACCGCCACAAGATGCCGCACGGGCCGCGCTGGAACCGGCTCGACTTGGCCGGCCAGGTCGTCCTCGCGGTCGCCCTCCTCCTGCTCGCGCTGCGGATCGCCGGCTGGGTGCTGCCCGCGGGCAACTGGATCGACGTCCACTTCGACGCCGAGCTCAAGGAGCGCTACAAGTGGACGGTGGACGTGTTCCTGGGCGGGGTGGTGGGCTACGGCGTCTACTTCTGGTACTCGGGCCGGTTCTGGTGCCGGTTCTTCTGCCCGCTCGCCGCCCTGATGCACGTCTACGCGCGCTTCAGCCGCTTCGCCATCGTGGCCGACAAGAAGAAGTGCATCTCCTGCAACCTGTGCACCGCCGCCTGTCACCAGGGGATCGACGTCATGAACTTCGCCAACCAGGGTGCTCCCATGCAGGACCCCGAATGCGTGCGCTGCTCGGCCTGCGTCCAGACCTGTCCCACCGGCGTGCTGGCGTTCGGCCAGGTGCGGCGCGACGGGTCGCTCATCCGCCTCGACCGGCTCGCCGCCTCGCCGGTCCGCATGCGGGAGGGCGCGTGAGTGCCGCGCCTAGGCGGAAGGCCGGGGCGCACACGCTGGCGCTCGACATCGGCGGCACGCACATCAAGTCGGCGGTGCTCGATGCGCGCGGCCTGCTGGTGGCACCCCCCGTCCAGGCGCCGACACCGCGCCCCGCCACGCCGGCGCGCGTGCTCCGCGTGATCGCCGGGCTGGCGGCGGCTGCACCCCGGTTCCAACGCGTGGCGGCCGGCTTCCCGGGCGTGGTCCAAGACGGCGTGACGCTCACCGCCGTCAACCTCCACCCCGCCTGGCGCGGCGTGGACTTGGCGCGGCGGCTGGTACGGCTCACCGGACGCCCGAGCCGGGTGGCCAACGACGCCGACGTCCAGGGCATGGACGTCATCGACGGCCAGGGCGTGGAACTCGTGATCACACTCGGCACCGGCGTGGGCTCGGCGCTCTTCCTGGACGGCCGGCTGGTCCCCAACCTCGAGTTCGGCCACCACCCGTTCCGAGATGGGCGGACCTACGAAGAGCTGCTCGGCGACCAGGCGCTCAAGCGCATCGGCACGCGGGCCTGGAACGCTCGACTGCGGGCGGCGATCGCGACGCTGCGCCAGGCGTTCACCTGCCGCCGGCTCTATCTGGGCGGCGGCAACGCGCGGCTGATCGAGAAGCCGCTGCCCCACGGCGTGCGCGCGGTCGGGAACATCTCGGGGCTGCTCGGCTCGATCCGGCTGTGGGCCGACGCGCGCACGGTGCCGCGGCCGGTTCGACGCCGCTAGTGCTGGGCCGAGAAGTCCTCGCGGCCTACCGTGAGCTGAGAATGCGAACCAGCCGCACTGCGGCCTGGAGTGCAACCATGAGCGCTAGCAATACGCCGATGGATGGCGCAATGCGTCCGTAAGCGCGACTCCTAGTGAAGCACCATCCCAACGCTACGACGGCGATGCATTCCCACAAGAGCGCCCAAGGAAGGATCCTGACGTAGTCTGGCGCACTGGCAAGTCCATAGAACGCGCCCGCTAGCAGTCCGAAGCATCCGACCGCATAGAGTAGAACCTTCATCTGCCAATCCGCCCTCAGGGCGCGGGGTCGGTGGTCCCGGGCGCGTGGCGGACCAAGAGCGGGCGCTTCTGCCTCGGCGTCTTGCCGTAGGTCAGCTCGACCGAGTAGGTCCCGGGCGGCACGAACTCGGGCTGGTCGCCCCACTCGCTGCGCCGCAGCCGTTCCTTCGGATCGCGCTGCAGGTCCCAGGTGACCCGGTGGAGCCCCGGCGTCCCCGGCCCGGTCAGCTTGCGGACCGTCTTGCCCGCGCTGTCGCTGACGGCCAGGCTCACGCCGTCGCCGGTCCACTCCTTCACGTAGTACGTGAAGGCGGCGCCGAAGGCAGGATTCTTGGCCGAGAACCGGCGCTGGCCCCACTCGCCGCTCGACGTCCGGGCGTAGAAGGCGGTGGCCGGCCGCGGCGCGAACAGCGTCACCGCAGCGCGCGCCGCTTCGGCCGTCCACTGCTCCAGGGGCGTGATGTCGTCGAGGACGTAGATGCTGCGCCCATGCGTGCCGGCGATTAGGTCGCGGTCGCGCGGGTGGATGAGGATGTCGTCCACCGCCACCGTCGGCAGCCCGTCACCCGGCGTGATCCAGTGCGTGCCGGCGTCGAACGACATGAAGAGGCCGAACTCGGTGCCGGCGAACAGCAGGTCGCGGTTGCCCGGGTCTTCACGTATCACTTGAACCGGTCCGTTCGCGGGCAGGTCGCCGGTGATGGGGCTCCAGGTCCGCCCGAAGTCCCGGGTCACGAACAGCCAGGGGCGGAAGAGGTCGCTGCGGTGCCCGTCCACCGCCAGATAGGCGGTGCCGGCGTCGTGGCGGGAGGCTTCGATGCAGCTCATGTAGAGCCCGGCGGGCAGGCCGCGCAGGTTGGCGGTCAGGTCGCTCCAGTGCGTCCCGGCGTCCTGGCTCACCCACACCTTGCCGTCGTCGGTGCCGACCCAGAGCACGCCCTTGCGCACCGGCGACTCGGCGAGCGTCACGATGGTGCAGTGGGTCTCGGCGCCCGAGCCCGCGGTCACCATCTTCGCCGGATCGTGGGTGGAGAGGTCGGGACTCGCCTCCTCCCAGCGGTCCCCGCGGTCGTAGAGCCGGAAGAGCCGCTCCCCTCCCATCCACAGCACCGAAGGGTCGTGCGGCGAGAGGGCGAACGGGGTGTTCCAGTTGAAACGGTACTGGGAGACCCCCTCGCGGGCGGCCGGACGCAACACCCGCTCCTTCCCCGTCGCGAGGTTCACGCGGCTCAAGCTCCCGCCTTGCGACTCGTAGTACACGATATCGGGGTCGGTGGGGTCCACGGCCACGTGGAAGCCGTCCCCGCCGCCCAGGCAGTACCAGTCGCCGTTGGTGATGCCGTCGTGCTTGGGCTCGTCCAGCCAGGACTCGGGCTCGATGCGCGTGGCGCTCGGGCCGCCCCAGGTCTGGTTGTCCTGGAGCCCGCCGTAGATGCGGTAGGGCTCGCGCATGTCCACCGCCAGGTCGTAGAACTCGCCGATCGCCAGGTTGTTGAGGAAGTCCCAGGTCGCGGCATGGTCGTGGCTGAGATACATGCCGCCGTCGCTGCCGGTCAGCACCCGGTCGCCGTCTTGGGGATCGATCCACATGGCGTGGAAGTCGGGATGCAGGTTCTTGCCGCCGCCGGGCCGGAACGTGCGGCCGGCGTCGTCGGAGATCCACAGGTCGACCCCCAGCAGGTAGACGCGCCGGTCGTCGTCGGGCTGGACGCGGATCTGGCTGAAGTAGAACGGGCGCGGCGCCCACGGGCTCAACCGGGTCCAGTGCTCGCCCGCGTCGTCGCTGCGGAAGACGCCGCCCTCACGGCTGCGGGCGTCGATGGTGGAGACCCGTCCGCCCTGGTCCGACTCGACCACCGCGTAGACGACGCGCGGGTCCTTGCGGTAGACGTCGAGGCCGATGCGCCCGGTCTCGGCCGGGAGACCCGTAGCAAGCTTGGTCCAGGTCCGTCCGCCGTCGCGGGTCTTGAAGATGCCGCCGGTGGCACTCCCCGACGTGTACGACCAGGGCGTGCGCCGCCGCGCGTACATCGCCGCGTAGAGCACGTGCGGGTTGGTCGGGTCCATCGCCAGGTCGCAGGCGCCGGTGCGCGCGTCCCCCTTGAGGCTCAGTGTCCACGACTTGCCGGCGTCGTGCGTGACGTAGACACCGCGCTCGGGGTTATCGCCCCACAGGTGGCCCAGCGCGGCCACGAACACGGTGGCGCTGTCGGTGGGATCGGGGACGACGCGGGCGATGGTGTGCGTGGCGTCGAGGCCCAGGTGGTCCCAGGTCCCGCCGCCGTCGCGCGAGCGGTAGATGCCGTTCCCCCACGAGGAGGAGTTGCGGCTGTTGGCCTCGCCGGTCCCCACCCAGACCACGTCGGGGTTCTTCTGCCACACCGCCACGGCGCCCACCTAGGCCACCGCTTCCTTGTCGAACACGGCACTCCAGGTGGTGCCCTGGTTCAAGGTCTTGAAGACGCCGCCGGTGCCGAGCGCCACGTAGAAGGTGGCGGGCCGACGCGCCCACCCATGTTCGCGGGACCCACCGAGCGCCAGGCGAGCTCCTTGAACGCCTTGGCATCGGGCGTCAGCCGCGACGCCGGCGCGACCGGGACGGCTGCCGCCGCGCGCGAGGCGGTGAGGGCGATGGCGATCAGGCCGAGGATGAGCGGGACGGCGGCGGGACGCGGGACGGAGAAGCACCGGCTCGGACGGCGCATGCGGGGAACCCTCCTCGGTGAGAGAGCGCCGAAGATAGCACGCGCCGCCGCCGCGTTTACCCGGCGCCGGGCCGGAGCCAGCGCACGTCGAAGGTGGGCGGCTGGCCGGTCTTCCGCTCCCGAGGGCGCAGCACCCGGAAGATCGCCACGTTGTAGCCCTTGAACCTCCCGGCCAGGTAGACCAGCTCGAGCCGCGCCTCACGCTCGCGAAACGCCGGGTCGTAGAGCAACGGGGCGAGCTGGGGTCGGAACACGCGGACCAGCCCTTCGTCCAGGACCAGGTAGCGCACGCGCTCGGCGATCGCGGCGCCGACGAGCGTGTCGTACGGCTCGTCGGGCATGACGAGATAGGTCCGGTCGGCGTAGAAGGCGATGTAGGGCTTGCGGTCCATCACCGTGTCCGCGGGGGCCGAGACCGCCTTGAGCCAGCGCCCCGCGTCCTTCTGATCCTCCTGGTAGGTGTCGAAGGGCAGCAGGAACTCGCGCGCGTTCGCGGCCCCGCACCAGACCGCCCCCACGACCCAGGTCGCGGCCAGCGCGGTCCGCCACCGGCCGGGCCCTAGCGTGGCGATCGGCCGGCTGGCGAGGATCGCCAGCGCCGGGAGGGTACCGAGCAGGAGCCGCGGCTGGAGGCCGAGCCCGCCCAGGAGCGGCAGCACCAGCAGCGGCAGCAGGGCCACGCATTCGCGGCCGGCGGCAGCCCCAAGCCCCCAGAGCGAGAGCGCCAGGAGCGGCGCCGGCCAGAGCCCGAGCAGCCGCCGCGCGTACCCCAGCGCCTGGCGCGGGTAGGCGGCGAGGGCGCGCGGCCCCTCGTGGCGGACGCGATCCACCAGTCCATAGCGGGCGCCCGGCGTCTCGGGCGTGAGCCGCGGCTCGTTGGCGCGCCAGGTCGCGGCCGGCGCCCGCAGCGCCACGACCTTGGGCGTCACCGTCCACTCGCCGAGTGTCACGCGGAAGTAGATCCAGCACGGCACGGCGAGGATCAGGAAGCCAAGCGCGAGCGCGGCCAGCGTCTTCGCGGGCCCACGGCGCGTGAGCGAGCGCCAGGCGTCGTGCGCGAGGAGGGCGGCGGCACTCAAGAGCCCCTCGGGGCGGATGGTCATCGCCGCACCCAGCGACAGGCCGGCCGCGAACGGCCGCGCCGCGAGGGCCAGCCCGGCGTAGAGGGCGAGGAAGTAG
>VBPB01000063.1 GCA_005893365.1 Candidatus Eiseniibacteriota bacterium | reverse complement strand
CGACCCGCGTCACCGCCGAGCAGGTGCGTTACGTGCCGCGCAAGCGCTGCGGCTACGTCTACCGTTTCACGCTCCCGCCCCAGGGCTCGGACGGCGCCGCCGCACATTCGGTCTACGGTCGGCTCTACAGCGGGACCCGCGGCCGGCCGGTGTACGAGGTGATGCGGAGACTCTGGGAGACCCCCGCGCGCGCGGGCGGCGCCTTCGGGATGCCCGAGCCCTACGCGTATCACCCCGAGACGGGGGTCCTGTGGCAACAGTTCCTTGCCGGCGAGCGGGTGGGCAAGGCGGCCGCCCATCTCTCCCGACTGCCCGAGATGTGCGAGGAGATCGGAGCCCGGCTGGCCGCGTTTCACGGATGCGGCGCCGAGCTTCCGCCGGGAATGGGCCTCGACCAGCAACGCGAGGAGTTGCATTCCCGCATCGAGGTCATCGCGGCGACCTTTCCCGAGCATGCCGGGACCGTGCGGGATCTGGGAGATCGCTTGGTCGCGCGGGGTGCGGGTCTCGGGGACGCGCCTCCCGTCCCGGCGCATGGCGAGCTGAGGGTCAGCCATGCATTCTCGACGCAGGGGGGGATCGCCTTCATCGATTTCGACGAAGCGGGGATGGGGGACGCGGCGCATGATCTCGGTCGCGTGCTGTCGGACCTCTGGGTCATGGAGGTCGCCGGGACGGTCCGGCCCGCGGTCGCCGCCGCCGCTCGCGAGAAGTTCCAGAATGCTTACGACAGCGAAGCTTCGATACCGGTCTCGCCGGAGCGGGTCCCCTGGTTCACGGCCAGCCACCTCGTCGCCAACGAGGCCCACAAGATGGTGAAGCACCGGGACCGAGGCCATCTCGCCGGGCTGCTGGCCGCCGCCAGGAGCACGAGCCAGGCCTGAGTTCCGCGCGCAAACACCAACCCCTTGAGGAACGCAGGACATGAGCTGCATGCCTCGCACCCTCCTGGTTGCCGGCGCCCTTCTCGTCGCCACGCTCGGTGGCGCTTGGGGGGCGACCCCTTCCGCCGCGGTCGAGCCCGCCGGCTACCCGCCGGATCCGACGACCATTCCCACCGAGGCCCACCTCAAGGTCGCCTTCATCGGCGACGGCGGGTCCGGCCCCGGCGCCGAGGCCGTGCTCCGACTCATCCGGAGCGAAGGGGCGGACCTCGTGATCCACTCCGGGGACTTCGACTACGGCAACGATCCGGGGCGCTGGGACTCGCTGATCACGAGCATCCTCGGCGCTGACTTCCCCTACTTCGCCTCGATCGGAGACGGCGATGTCGCGGCCTGGCCGGGATACCAGAGGAAGCTCGAGCAGCGGTTGGCGCGGGTGAAGGGAGCGACCTCCGTGGGGGATCTCGGAGTGCGGTCGGCCTGCACCTGCCGGGGCCTGTTCCTCATCCTGTCCGGCGTGGGGACCATGGGGACCGGGCACGAGGCCTTCATCCGCGACCAGCTCGCCGGGGACCACCACATCTGGAAGGTGTGTTCGTGGCACCAGACCCAGCATGCGATGCAGGTGGGCGACAAGCCCGACGCGGTCGGGTGGGGCGCCTATGAGGCGGCGATCCAGGGAGGGGCGATCATCGCCACGGCCCATGAACACTCCTACGCGCGCACGCGGACCCTGGTCAGCGCCCAGCGTCAGAGCGTCGACCCTGCCTGCCCGGGCGCCGACACGGTGTGCGTGGGGCCCGGACGATCGTTCGTCTTCCAGTCCGGCCTGGGAGGCCGGAGCATCCGCAGCCAGAAGCGCTATCTGCCCGACACCTACCCCTACGGGTGCAACGGGGAGTGGGCCGACATCTACACCCGGGCCCAGAAAGCGCAGTTCGGGGCGCTGTTCATCGTCTTACACGTCGACGGCGATCCGAACCGGGCGCGCGGCTACTTCAAGACCATCGAGGGAGCGACGGTCGACTCGTTCGTGATCGTGCACTCCGCCCCCGTGACGGCGGGTCGCTAGCAAAGGCTCCGCGATTCGTCGGTTGTCATGAGCCGGCGGGCGCGTTAGCGTCCTCTGCACCCGACGGGATCCTCTCGGCCCGCGCCCGCCGGCTGCCCCCTCGTCGCGATGGTTCCGCGCGCGGCGATCCCTCGCGGGCCGGGAGGTCGCCCCGATGCCCCGTGCTTCACTCGCCCGCCCACGCCGCACCGCGCTCGCCGGCCACGCGGCGGTTCTCGCCCTCGCCCTGCTCACCGTCGCTCAGCCCGCGGCGGCGATCGACGGCAAGCTCACCCTGCACCTGCTGCGCATGGAGCCGAGCGACCGCGATGCGCGCCGCTTCAGCAATCCCGGCTGGGGCGGCGGGCTTCAGATCGTCCTGCCGGTGCCCGGGATGTCCCGGATGGTCGCGGGGGTGGCCGGGTTCGACATCGTCAATCTCCTGGATGAGACCACCAGCAGCTACGACCCGCAGTCGCTGTTGCGTGTCGATCAGCAGACCAGCCAGGACTACGGACGCGTCTTCCTCGGCGGCGAGTTCGGCCCTCACGGCCATGGTGCGCTGCGTCCGCACGTCGGGGCCAACATCGCCCTGGTCTTCTACGGCATCCACACCGACGTGGTGGTTCCCGACGACTACAACCGCGAGCAGGAGATCCGGCAGAAACTGCGCGACGAGAACGAGCTCGCCTTCGGTTACGACTTCAACGCGGGACTCGACATCAACCCCTGGAACAAGGTGCTGTTCGACGTGGGCGTGCGGTTCCTCAAGAGCTTCAACGTCCCGCAGCAGCTCGGCGCCGGCTCGGTGGCGATCGATCCGTCCTACGTCGAGGTGTATCTCGGCGTCGGCGCTTCGCTCAACTGGCTGGGAAGGACGACCGGGAAGGGGGATTAGTCCGGGCTCCGGCGCGCGGCGGCGTCAGCGCGTGCCGAGCCGGCGCCGCATCTCGAGCAGGGCGCGCTCGAGTTGCGGATCGCCCGGGGCGTGCCCCTCGAGCGGGAAGCCGACCTCCACGTCGGGCGCGACCCCCCGCCCCTCGAGATCCTGGCCGTCCAGCAGCAGATGGTTCAGCGCGACGATCAGGATGTAGCCCTGCTCGCGGTCCGCGTAGAACTGCCCGCCGCGGAACGCCCCCGCCGTGGTCACGCCCACCAGCCGCGCGCGCTTCGCCCGCTTCAGCTCGAAGGCGATCGCCTCCTTGCCCGAACGCGTGCCCTCGTCGATCAGCGCCACCAGCGGCCCCGCATAGCATGGATGCGGCGCCAGCGGATCCGGCCGGACCACCTGGGCCCGGGCCGCGCGCCCGGTGACCGTCATGGCCGCGTACCCCGCGCGGTCCGGGAAGAACGGATCCAGGAAGCCGAGCCAGTCGCCGCCCGTGCCGCCGCGCAGGTCGAGGACGATCCCGTCGGCGGTCGCGAGCGAATCGCGGACCAGCCGCTGGAACTCCTCTTCGATCACCGGGCTCAGGCAGGTCCACACGTGGAGGTACCCGACGCGGTGCGTGCCGAGGTCGATCCGCCGCAGGCTCGCGCGCATCGCCTCGAGCATGGAACGCATCGGGGATGCGAAGACCGGTTGGACCCGGACCACCATGCTCCGCAGTCCCCGCCGCACCGTCAGCACCTGCGCGCCACCCCCCGCGAACGAGCGCAGCGGCTGGAACGCCTGTCCACCGGCCGAGACGATGACGTCGCCGCGGCGCAAGCCGGCGCGCTCGGCGGGGTACCCCTCGAGGAGACCGGTCACCACGGTGGCGTTGCCGCGGCGCTCCCACTGGATCCCGATGTGGAAGACCTCGAGGGTATCGAGCTGCCGCGGGGACCACATCGACGCGTAGAGGTAGAACTCGAGGTCGTCCGGCGTGACCATCCGCGTGTGGGACACGTGAAGCTGGTCGAGGTAGTCGTTGACCGAATCGGCCAGGGTCGCGATGTCCGGCGCCGAGCGCAGCCGCTCGCGCAGGCGCAGGCGATCGGCTTCCGTGAAGAACCGCGCGGCGAGCGCGGCGTCATAGAGGTGGTCGCGGGCGTCGGTCCAGGCGTGGTCGAACGCCGCGCCGGCATCGAACGCGTGGGACTCGGTTCCGACCAGGAGCGCGGCGATGACGGCGAGCCCGAGCAGGACTCGACCTGCGGTCGGCATGGGCGCCACGGGACCCGGCGCGCTCAGGCGCGCGTGTCGCTCTCCGCCGACTCGCGGTCCGGGGCGGTGCGGCGCAGCAGCTCGAGGGACGGCGGCTCGTCGTCGATCAGATACTCGAACTGGGCGCGGAACTCCTCGACGCTCACCGCCGCCACCGCCGCGTAGCGCGCCAGCGCCTGCCTATCCTCGAAGTCGTCGCGGCGGATGCGGATCATGTAGCGCCGCGCGATGGCGTAGCGGGCCGAGTGCACGTCCACCATGCGCACCTTGGCGCGGCCGGTCTCGGCGTCGAGCAGCGTCGCGAACGGGATGGGCACGAAGTGGCCGGCCTGCATCGAGATCATCGCCGAGCCGCCGCCGCCCAGCAGGAGCTTGGCCGCGCAGTAGCCCAGGTCGCGCGCGTACTCCATGTCGAACGGGATCGGGTCGGCGCAGCGCAGTTCGTAGCCGATGTCCTTGTCCGCGATCCGGGCCTTGAGTCCGAAGCGCTTGAGTCGCCCGAGCACCTCGGCCTTGAGGATCTCGCCCAGGTTGACGTCGGCGATGGCGATGTTGCCGTGCGCGTCGCGTTCGGCCCGCTCGAGCTGGGCCAGGTCGTGCGGATCGATGCGGAGGACCACGCCCTCGGCGATCACCGCCACGCCGTCGCGCCGCCCGTCCGCCAGCCGCTTGATGACGGCGCCCGCCAGCGTGTCGACCAGGGTGCGCAGCCGGATCGGGGTGCGGAACTCCTCGGGGATGAGCGTGAGCGTGGCGCCGGCGGCCTTGCCGATGCCGAGCGCCAGGTGGCCGGCCTTGCGGCCCATGGTGATGACGAAGTACCAGCGCGAGGTGGTGCGCGCGTCCACCATCAGGTTCTTGAGGATCTCGACGCCGATGTGCCGCGCCGTCTGGTAGCCGAAGGTATCGACGTGCGGCGGCAGGTCGAGATCGTTGTCGATGGTCTTGGGGACGTGCGCCACCCTAAGGCGGCCCGCCCCCTTCTCCTCCAGCTTCATCGCCGAGAACGCGGTGTCGTCACCGCCGATGGTGATGAGCTGGGTGATGCCGAGCCGCAGCAGCGCGAGCACCGTGTTCTCGAGCAGCTCGGGGGAGGTGGTGGGGTTGGCCCGGGCGAGGTTGATGAACGAGCCGCCGCGGAAGTGGATGCGGCTGGTGTTGTCGATGGTGAGCGGGCGCACGTGGTCGATGTCGCCCTGCATGATCCACTCGAAGCCGTCCTCGATCCCCAGCACCTCGACGTCTTCGAGCCGGGCGCGGATCGTGGCCGCCCCGATGACCGCGTTGATGCCGGGCGCCGGCCCGCCCCCCACCAGGATCCCCAGCTTCTCGCGATGCGTCATCCCAATGCCCTCCCGTCGCCGAGAGTAGACCAACGCGGGGGAGGAGGCGAGGCGCGGGCGAGCCGCGGCACGACGTCCGCTGCGTCCGCTGCGACGGGCCCGTGAAAGGACCCGCGCCGAGTGCTATGCTGCCCTCGTCTGGGGACCCTGTGAGTCCCCGCGCCTGTCCCGGGGCCCTGTGCGCCCCGCATCCGGAAAGGACGCCTCATGAGCCCCTCCCGCCTGAACGATCCGTTCGGCGCGCGCGCCGACCTCGCCACCCCCGCCGGCACGCTCCAGATCCATCGCCTCGATCGACTCGAGCAGACCCTCGGCGTGTCGCTGCAGCGCCTGCCGTTCTCCATCAAGGTCCTGCTCGAAGCCGCCCTGCGCGGCTGCGACGGCTACCCGATCACCCAGGACGACGTGCGGCGCATCGGCGGCTGGAAGGCCGGCGCCGCCGAGACCGCCCACGAGATCCCCTTCAAGCCGGCGCGCGTCATCCTCCAGGACTTCACCGGCGTCCCGTGTGTCGTGGACCTCGCCGCCATGCGCGACGCGGTCAGGCGGCTCGGCGGGGACGCGAAGAAGATCAACCCGCTGGTGCCGGTGGACCTCGTCATCGACCATTCGGTGCAGGTGGACGTGTTCGGCAACGTGACCGCGCTCGAGCGCAACGCCGAGATCGAGTTCGAGCGCAACCGCGAGCGCTACGAGTTCCTGCGCTGGGGGCAGAAGGCGTTCGCCAACTTCCGCGTCGTCCCGCCCGCGACCGGGATCGTCCACCAGGTGAACCTCGAGTACCTCGCGCGCGGCGTGCTCACCGGGCCCGATGGCCAGGGGGGCATCGCCGCGTACCCGGACACGCTGGTCGGCACCGACTCGCACACGACCATGATCAACGGCCTGGGAGTGGTCGGCTGGGGCGTGGGCGGGATCGAGGCGGAGGCGGTGATGCTGGGACAACCGCTCTACATGGTCATGCCGCAGGTGGTCGGTTTCAAGCTCACGGGCTCGCTGCGCGATGGGGTGACCGCGACCGACCTGGTGCTGACCGTGACCCAGATGCTGCGCAAGAAGGGCGTGGTGGACAAGTTCGTCGAGTTCCACGGCCCCGGGCTCTCGGCCATGTCGCTGCCCGACCGCGCCACCATCGGCAACATGGCGCCCGAGTACGGGGCGACGATGGGCTTCTTCCCGGTCGACGACGAGACGCTGCGCTATCTGGAGCGCACCGGCCGTGCGGACGCCGCACGCCTGACCGAGCGCTATGCCAAGGAGCAGGGTCTCTTCCGCACGGACGCGACGCCCGACCCGGACTACAGCGACACCATCGCCCTCGATCTGGGCGAGGTCGAGCCCAGCCTCGCCGGCCTCAAGCGGCCGCAGGACCGGGTGCCGCTGCGCGAGATGAAGTCCTCCTTCCGCCGCGCGCTCTTGGCGCCGGTCAAGGAGCGCGGCTACGGCCTCGCCGAGGGCGAGCTCGGCAAGACGGCGGCGATCCCCGACGCGGACGCCACCCTCGGCCATGGCGCCGTGGTCATCGCCGCCATCACCTCGTGCACCAACACCTCGAACCCCTCGGTGATGGTGGCGGCGGGGCTGCTCGCGAAGAAGGCCGTGGCGCGCGGGCTCAAGGTGAAGCCGTTCGTCAAGACCAGCATGGCGCCGGGCTCCAAGGTGGTGACGGAGTACCTGCGCGAGGCGGGAGTGTTGGGGCCGCTGGAGACGCTCGGGTTCGACATCGTGGGGTATGGATGTACCACATGCCTGGCTGCGGGGACGCCGGTCCTCATGTCCGATGGAACCTCGCGGCGGATCGATGACCTGCCGGACATCGGCGGGGCCCGATTGTTCGGCCCCGGCACCGACGG
>VBPB01000062.1 GCA_005893365.1 Candidatus Eiseniibacteriota bacterium | reverse complement strand
GTGCGCAGCACCAGCAGCGACACCGGCGTGATGACCGCCCCCACCCACAGGTGGAACGAGAGCGCCGGGATGCCGAGCGGGGCCGGCAGGCCGAGGGCGAAGAAGCGTAGCCAGTAGGCGGCGAGCCAGGCCCCGGCGATGAGCAGGCCATCCAGCACGAACACGGCGGTGGCGAGGAGTTGGCGTTGGCGGGCGAACATCGGCCGCCAACCTAGCGCCCGGCCGACGGGTGGCGCAACCGCCGGCCGGCCGGCCAAGCGGCCGTCCCGGATCCCCCGGGCGCGCTCCCGTGTCCGCAGCCAGCGGGGACAGGGGTTCGCGCGGCGCCCCGGGCGGCCTGAACCCGTGTCGCATGCCGCGGGAACCCGCCGCCCGGGCGCCCAATCGGGGTTTTGCGGGCGGGCCCGGGCTCGCCTATAATGCCCGACCGCCTGAACCCACCGTACCCCGGCGTCGCCGGGACCCCGTCTTCTGAAAGGAGCCCGTCATGGGCGTGATCGAGAAGGTCGAAGCCGCGCACCTGAAGGAGGGGCGCCCCGACCTGCGCCCTGGAGACACGGTCGAAGTCCTGGTCCGCGTCATCGAGGGCGACAAGGAACGCCAGCAGAAGTTCGTCGGTGACGTCATCAACGTGCGCGGCGCCGGGATGAGGAAGACCTTCACGCTCCGCAAGATCAGCGAAGGCGTCGGGGTCGAGCGCACCTTCCCGCTGCACGGACCGGCGATCGCCGAGATCAAGGTCACCAAGCACTCCAAGGTGCGCCGCGCGAAGCTGTACTACCTGCGCGGCAAGACCGGCAAGAAGGCGCGGCTCACCGAGCAGCGCACGCAGGGAGAGTCCACGCCGAAGTGACCGGCGCCGGCTGGCGTCGGCTCGCCCGCGCCGAAGCCCGCGTGGCGGGGGACGGCGGCACGGTGGCGGGAGTGGACGAGGCCGGACGCGGTCCGCTGGCCGGACCGGTGGTGGCCGCCGCGGTCGTCCTCGAGCCCGGCGGGCACTGGCAGGGCTTGAACGACAGCAAGCAGGTGACCGCGCTCGCGCGCGACGCCCTCTACGCCCGGGTCCTCCTCGAGGCCCGGGCGTTCGCATGGGCGGTCGTGGGCGCTCCCACCATCGACCGGCTCAACATCCGCGGCGCCAGCCTGGAAGCGATGCGCCGCGCGGTGGCCCGCCTGCGCGTGACACCGACGCTGCTGCTGGTGGATGGCCGCGACGCGGTCCCCGGTACCACGATCCCGCAGCAGCCGGTCATCGACGGCGACGCGACCATGCTCTCGATCGCCGCCGCGTCGATCCTCGCCAAGGTGGTCCGCGACCGGATCATGGAGCGGCTCGACCCGGTCTGGCCGGGCTACGGCTTCGCGCGTCACAAGGCCCCTGCAAGCTCCATCGCTACTCGTTCCCGCCGGTGTGCGTGCTGGAGCTGCCGCTGGGGTAGGATGCCCCGCGATGCCCCCGTCGGGACGCGCCCCCCAAGGGAGATGGCGATGGGTGTGGCGAACGTGCACGGCCGGGCGGGTGAAGCGCTGGCGATGGCCTATCTGGAGCTGGCCGGCTGCCGCGTGACGGCCCGCAACGTCAGACTGGCGGGCGTCGAGGTGGACGCGGTCGCCGCCGATGGGCCGGCTCAGGTGGTGATCGAGGTCAAGTATCGCGGGCGTTCGGACTACGGGGGCGCGGCCGCGGCCGTGGACCTAGCCAAGCGTCTCCGCCTCGCGCGCGCGGCGCGGGCCCTGCAACTCGCCGGGGCCCGGCGCGTAAGGATCGACGTCGTGGCGGTCGAGCTGACCCCCGACGGAGCCACGGTGCGTCACTATCGCGACGCCGTGACGGAGTGATCGACAGGAGGCCGATTGAAGGTCCCCCGCATCGCGCGCATCACCATCCCGGCCCGGATCCGCCAGCGCTGGCGGGCGCGGCTGCGCGCGCAGCGGCGCTGGTGGCGCGAGCGCCGCCGCGGGCGCGAGGAGGCCGGGCTGCTGTTCCCGGCCGCCGGCAAGGGGATGGTCGCGGTGCAGACGCTGAGCGGCGACCCGGCCGCCCCCCGCCCCGCGGCCGCGGCCGCGGCCGGACCGCGCGTGGCCATCCTGCACGCGAGCGCCGGGAACGGGCACCAGTCGGCCGCGCGGGCGCTGGCCGCGGCGTTCGAGGCGCAGGCCCCGGGTGCCATCGTCCGCGAGGTCGACACGCTGGTCTTCGCCTCGCGGCTCTACCGCGACACCTACGCCGCCTCGTACAACGCCATGGCCGCGCGCGCCCCGGCGCTCTGGGGCGTGCTCTACCACTCGTGGGCCGGCGCGCGCGTCAACCGCAGCACCAGCCCGGTGCGGCTGGCGATGGACCGGCTCAACCTGCGCCGGCTGGTGCGGGTGGTACAGGGCGAGGGGGCGAACGCCGTCGTGTGCACGCACTTCCTGCCGGTCGAAGCCCTGTCGCCGGCGCGCGCGCGCGGCCACCTCGAGGCGCCGCTCTACTGCGTCATCACCGATTTCACCGCCCACCCATTCTGGGCGTTCCCGCACGTGGACCGCTACTTCGTGGCGAGCGAGCAGGTGGCCGCCGAGCTCGCCGGCCACGGCGTGGCGCGCGAGCACATCGAGGTGACCGGCATCCCGGTCAACCCGCGCTTCGCCGAGCCGATCGGCCGCGCTCAGGCGCGGGCCCGGCTCGGGCTCGACGGCGACGGGCCGGTGGTGCTGATGATGGGCGGCGGCCAAGGGGTCGGACCGCTCGCCGAGATCGCCGACCGGCTCGCCGCGTTGCCCTCGGCGCCGCGCGTGGCGGTGATCTGTGGCATGAACCAACGGCTGCGCGCCCGGGTCGCGGCACTCCCGGCCGCCCACGCCGGGCGCATCCTGCCGGTCGGCTTCACGCACGAGGTGGACGCCTGGCTCGAGGCCTGCGACGTGGCGGTGAGCAAGGCGGGCGGGCTCACCTGCTCGGAGGCGCTCATCAAGCGGGTTCCGCTCGTCATCTACAAGCCGACGCCGGGGCAGGAGGTCAAGAACGCCGAGTACCTCGAGGCCGCCGGCGCCGCCCGCCACGCCGACAGCGCCGAGGAGGTGGCGGCCACGGTGAGCGATTGGCTCACCCACCCCGCGACGCTCGAGGGCCTGCGCGAGGCCGCCGGGCGCATCGCTGCCCCACAGGCGGCCGTCACCATCGCCCGGCGCGTCCTGGAAGGGCCGGGGGCCCGGGACGGCCATCTGACGGCCCCCCAAGGCTGACCGCTTCCCGGCGGCCCCAAGAAGGCGCTTGCCAACCCCGACGGGCAAACATATGTTTATTTCTGCATTTGACGAAATACAGAAACAAGGAGACGCCGTGAACGAGGTTTTCCGTGCCCTGAGCGATCCGACCCGTCGCGAGATCCTGCGGCTCCTGCGCGCCCGGGACATGACCGCGGGCGAGCTGGCCGAGCGCTTCCCGCTCGCCAAGTCCACGCTCTCGGGACACTTCAGCGTGCTCCGGCACGCCGGGCTGATCGTCCAGGAGCGGCGGCGGACCAGCATCGTCTACAGCCTGAACCTCTCGGCGGTCGAAGAGACCATCGCCGGGGTGCTGTCGCTCCTGAAGACAGGGCGCGACGGGAAGGAGGGGTCTTGAGGATCCGCTGGCAGAGCGAGCTGCCCATGTGGCTGCTGCTCGCCGCGATGTTCGTGCTCGCGGCACTCACCTGGCCGGGAGCGCCCGAGCGCATCCCGGTGCACTGGAACCTGCACATGCAGGTGGATCGCTACGGCGGCCGGTTCGAGGGCCTGCTCGGCCTTCCGCGGGTGTTCGTGGTCGAGGGCCTGGCGTTCATGGCCGCGGGGCTGCTGCGGACCCCCTGGGCGTTGGTCGCCTCGTGCGCGCTGCTCGTCGCCGGGATCGTCCTGCTGTTCGTCTACTCGTACCGCGTCTGGCGGGCCGACCCCGATAAGCTGCCCCCCGCGGGGACCACGCCGGCCTGACCTTGACCCTTCTTCGCATGCGGCCGTAACTTGGGGCCGCGAGACGCATGATTCAGGCCCGCTCCTGACAGGCGCCGCGCGGCGCCTCAAGGCGCCCGAGCCCGCCCCCGTCCCGGAGCGATGCCCCGCATGAAGCGTACTGGCCCCACCGCGAGCCTGATCCGCCGCGCCCTGGACGGCGAGCGGGTACCGCTCGCCCGCGCCATCTCGCTGGTCGAGAACGAGGCGCCCGAGGCGGTTGGCATCCTCGACGCCTGCTTCGCGGCCAGCGGACGGGCGTTCCGCATCGGCGTCACCGGGCCGCCCGGCGCCGGCAAGAGCACGCTGGTCGCGCGCATGGCGCAGGACTACCGCCGCCGCGGCGAGACGGTGGCCATCGTGGCGGTGGACCCGACCAGCCCGTTCAGCGGCGGGGCCCTGCTCGGCGACCGGGTCCGCATGGGCGAGCTGGCGGGCGACCCCGGGGTGTTCATCCGCTCGATGGCCACCCGCGGCAGCATGGGGGGGCTCGCCGTCCACACCGCCCAGGCCTGCGACGTGCTGGATGCGGCCGGGTTCTCGCGTATCCTCATCGAGACCGTGGGGGTGGGGCAGAGCGAGCTGGAGGTGGCCCAGGCCGCCGACAGTACCGCGGTCGTGCTGGTGCCCGAGTCGGGTGACGGGGTGCAGGCGATGAAGGCCGGCCTGATGGAGATCGGCGACCTGTTCGTGATCAACAAGTCCGATCGCGAGGGGGCCGACCGGGCGGCGTTCGCGGTCAAGAGCGCGCTCGAGCTGCGAGCACCCGGCGGCGATTGGTCGCCGCCGGTGCTGCAGACCGTGGCCTCGCAGGGCGACGGGGTGGCGGAGGTGGTCGAGGCGTTCGAGCAGCACCGCGCGCATCTCGAGGCGACCAGCGGCCTGGAGCGGCGCCGGCGCCGGCGGCTCGAGCAGCGGCTGCACGACCTGCTGCGCGAGCGGCTGTGGGGCGAGTTCCGCGCCCGGGTGCCCGAGCAGCGATGGGCGGCGAGCATCGACGCCCTGGTGAGCCGCCGGCTCACGCCGCATCAGGCGGCGGGGCGGCTCGCGGGCGATGGGTCCGCCGCGGCGGGCGAGAACGGCCGCGCGCCGCGGCGTGGGGCTGGACGAAGCGGACGCGCGGTGCGGAGCGCGCGAGGATGAGACGTCACGAGGCGGAGGAGAGCTCATGGCGATGAGGACGACACGACGCACCCGCCGCGCGGCCGCGCGGACCACGGCCACGCACGCCCGGCGGCCGGCGCCGCGCGCGGCGGCGCGCCCGGCCGGCGGCGCCGCCGCGGCGACCCGCGCCTCCGGCAATGGCCGAGCCCCGAGCCCGGCCCGCGCCGGATCGCCACCGCCCGCCGCGCCGTCGCCGGCCCTCGCGGCGCAGCGCCTCGCCTGGGAGAAGCGCTACGCGCAGGCCAAGGAGCGCCCCGATCTCTACCCGTTCACGATCTCGGGCATCCCGATCAAGCCGCTCTACACGGCAGACGATCTCGCCGGCATGGACCTGGGCCGCGACCTCGGCTTCCCGGGCGAGTACCCGTACACGCGCGGCGTCCACAGCACGATGTACCGCGGCCGCATGTTCACGATGCGGCAGTTCTCGGGCTTCGCCACGCCGCGCGAGTCGAACGAGCGCTACCACCGCCTGCTCGGCGCCGGGCAGACCGGGCTCTCGATCGCCTTCGACAACCCGACCATCATGGGCTACGACTCCGACCACCCGAAGGCCCACGGCGAGGTGGGCAAGTGCGGCGTGGCCGTGGATTCACTGCGCGACATGGAGGTCCTGCTCGACGGCATCGACCCGGGCCGCATCTCGACCTCGATGACCATCAACGGCCCGGCCTCCATCATGTTCGGCTTCTACCTGGCCAACGCCGAGAAGCGCGGCGTGCGCTTCGCCGATCTGCGCGGGACGCTCCAGAACGACATCCTCAAGGAGTACATCGCGCAGAAGTGCTGGTGCTTCCCGCCGCGGCCAAGCTTGCGCATCATCGTCGACCTGATCGCGTTCGCCACGCGGCACGTGCCGCAGTGGAACCCAATCTCAATTTCGGGCTACCACATCCGCGAGGCGGGCTCGACCGCGGCGCAGGAGCTGGCGTTCACGCTCGCCGACGGCTTCACCTACGTCGAGGCCTGCCTCGAGCGCGGGCTCGACATCGACGCGTTCGCCCCGCGCCTCTCGTTCTTCTGGAACAGCCACCTCGACTTCTTCGAGGAGATCGCCAAGCTGCGCGCCGCGCGCCGCATCTGGGCGCGCCACATGCGCGAGCGCTACCGCGCCAAGAAGAAGGAATCGTGGCTGATGCGCTTCCACACCCAGACCGCGGGCTGCTCGCTCTGGGACAAGCAGCCCGAGAACAACATCGTGCGCACCGCCTTCGAGGCGCTGGCCGGCGTGCTGGGCGGCACCCAGTCGCTCCACACCAACTCGATGGACGAGACCATCGCGCTGCCGAGCGACAAGGCGGTCAAGATCGCCCTGCGCACGCAGCAGATCATCGCCCACGAGCTGGGCGTGACCGAGACCATCGATCCGCTGGCGGGCTCCTACTACGTGGAGTCGCTGACCAGCACGCTCGAACAGCAGGCCGAGGCGTACTTCCGGCAGATCGACGGCATGGGCGGGGTGGTGGCCGGCATCGAGCGCGGCTTCTTCCAACGCGAGATCGGGCGCGCCGCCTATCAGTACCAGCAGGAGATGGAGAAGAAGCAGCGCGTCATCGTCGGCGTCAACGAGTACCTGGAGCCCGACGAGAAGCTCGAGATCCCGATCCTCTACATCCCCGAGGCGGTCGAGGACGAGCAGAAGCGCGCCATCGCCGAGGTCAAGCGCACGCGCGACAACAAAGCCTGCACGGCGGCGCTCAAGGCGCTGACCGCCGCGGCGCGCAAGCCGGCCGGCGAGGCGAACCTCATGGAGCGCATCCTCGACTGCGCCCGCGCCTACGCCACCGAGGGGGAGATCCGGGGCGCGATGCGCGAGGTGTTCGGCGACTACGTGGAGAGCGCGGAGTTTTGAGTCCGGGCGCGCCATGAACTTCGCCATCGGCATCGTGGTCGCGGTGGGGCTGATCGCCCTGATCATGCGCGTCTTCGGTGGCGGGCGCCCCGCCGAGCCCGGCGCCCGGCATCCCGACGCGGCCCCCGACCCCGGGGCCGAGAGCACGAGCTGGAGCGCCGGGGTGGGCCAGGAACTGGACGAACTGGGCGCCGAGTCCGGCGAAGTCGTGGCCATCACCTCGGACGGCGTAGCCTTCGTGCCCGATGGCGACCAGATCCACCTCGTCCCGCCGGGCTCGCCCGAGGAGGTGTTCCCGGTCCGCGCCGCGACCACGACCACGCTCGAGCCCTCGACCGACCCGGACTCTCAGGTGCTCCTGGGCCGCGGCGCGCCGATCAACCCGCGCACCGGCCGGCGTCTCCCCGGCTGGGAGCCGGGGCAACGACTCGAGCCCGGAGATCTCATCGCCGTGCGCATCGTGCGCGGCGCTCCCGACCACGATCCGTGGCGGCTCGAGGCGCTGGGGCGCGACCACGACTATCAGGCCTGGGCCTTCGAGACCGAGGAGTCGGCGCAGGCTGCGCACGACCTGCTCCAGCGTCACATCGTCCGCCCGCCGCGCGATGAGGATGGCGAGGTTCGGGCGCCGGGGAGCGCCGACTTCGCGGAGGCCATCCGCCGCGAGGAGGAGACCGCGGCCGAGCTGGCCGCGGCGGACGCAGGCGACGACGACGAAGCGCTCCAGGACCCGGGGCGACGGCCCATCGGCTGAGTTCGGACCACGATAGGAGAACGCATGCAGCGCAAGATCCGCGTACTGGTCGGCAAGCCCGGCCTGGATGGGCACGATCGGGGTGCCAAGGTGGTCGCGGCGTCGTTGCGCGACGCCGGGATGGAGGTCATCTACACCGGCCTGCACCAGACCCCGGAGCAGATCGTCGAGGCCGCGGCCCAGGAGGACGTGGACGTCGTGGCGCTGTCGATCCTCTCGGGCGCGCACATGACGCTCTTCCCCGAGGTGATGAAGCTGATGCGCACGCGCGGCATCGGCGATCGCCTGCTCACCGGCGGCGGCATCATCCCGGCCGAGGACATGGCCACGCTGGCCAAGCGCGGCGTGGGCCGGCTGTTCGGCCCGGGCGCCTCGACGCAGGATATCGCCCGCTACATCCGCGGCTGGTTCGACGAGGCGCATCGGGGCGAGGCCCGCGTGCCGGCGCGGGCGGGAGGTAAGGCGGTTGCGAACGCCAAGGCCGCGCCCCCCAAGACCAAGGCCGTCGCGATGCGCAAGCGCGCACTAGCGACGGTGGGCGCGAAGCCCGGGGCCGCCGCGAAGCCCAGGGCCACCACGAATCGCAAAGCCACCGCCAAGCCCAAACCGGTCGCCAGGGCCAAGGCTTCATCGGGCCGTCGTCGCGGCTGAGCGCCGGCGCGGCCGGGACCGGGGATCGGCCATGACCCGCACGCTGGTCGCCCTCAACGGCAGTCCGGTCCCGGGCAGCAGCGTCGATCTGCTGCTCCAGGCGATGTGCGCCGGCGCCGAGGAG
>VBPB01000061.1:798-1069 GCA_005893365.1 Candidatus Eiseniibacteriota bacterium | reverse complement strand
GTGACCGCCTGCGGCACCAAGCACCCCTACGAGCTGGCCGAGCGCAGCGTGCGCGGCTTCCTCAAGTGGGTCGGGGCGTGCTGGGAGGAGACGCTGCTGTGGCGCCATGACGACAACGACACGGGCAGCGTGGCGCGGCAGGCCGAGCTGCTGGCGCGCGCGCGCGCCGTCGGCCGGCGGCTGATCGAGAGCGCGCCGCTCGCGGTCGGCTAGCGCTCGCCTCGCCCGCCCGGCCGCCGCTCGCGACGGTTGGGCCGCAGGCGCGGCGTTT
>VBPB01000061.1:0-780 GCA_005893365.1 Candidatus Eiseniibacteriota bacterium | reverse complement strand
TCGCGCGTCGGCGCGACGCGGATGGCCACGGGGCCGGCCGCGGCCGGGCCGGCGACACGGCCGCCCAGAGCGGCACGACCGCGGCTCACGGAGCCCACGGGACCATGGATCTGCTTCTGAAGGAAGAGCACCGCCAGGTGCGCGAGATGGCCCGCAAGTTCGCGGACGACGTGGTGGCCCCGCGCGCCCGCGCGCTGGACGAGAAGGAGGAGTTCCCGGCCGAGATCGTGAAGCAGATGGCCGAGCTGGGCTTCCTCGGGCTGCCCTTCCCCGAGAAGTACGGCGGCGCCGGCCTCGACACGCTCGCCTACGTCATCGCCGTCGAGGAGATCGCGCGCGCCTGCGGCTCGACCGCCATCACGCTCGCCGCCCACGTCTCGCTCGGCTGCGGACCGGTCTACATGATCGGCACCGAGGAGCAGAAGGAGCGGTTCCTGACGCCGATGGCGAAGGGCGAGGCGATCGGCGCCTTCGGGCTCACCGAGCCCAACGCCGGCTCGGACGCCGCCGGCACGCAGTCGCGGGCCGAGAAGGTGGACGGCGGCTGGCGGGTGAACGGCTCTAAGATCTACATCACCAACGGCGGGGTGGCGAAGTACATCACCTTCACCGCGCGCACCGACTCCAGCAAGGGGACCAAGGGCATCTCGGCGTTCATCATGGACACCGCCACGTCCGGATTCCGCGTCGGCAAGCGCGAGAAGAAGATGGGTCTGCGCGGCTCGGACACGGTCGAGGTGGTGTTCGAGGACTGCATGCTGCCGGCCGGGAACCTGCTCG
>VBPB01000060.1 GCA_005893365.1 Candidatus Eiseniibacteriota bacterium | reverse complement strand
CTGGATGCTCCGGGTGTACGGCTACATCACGAGCCTGAAGCTGTTCCTCGACAATTGGCTCTTCGGGGTGGGCTTCTTCGCGGCCATGTTCGTGAGTTAGCGGTACAACCAGCTCGGGGTCCCCCTCGGCGCCGAGAACTACTTCCTCGAGACCGCGACCGGGATGGGCGTGATCGGGCTGGCGGTCCTCGTGTACGTCCTCAAGACGATGTTCGATCTGGGCAAGGTCGTGGGGGAGGAGGCGCCGCCGGGGACGCTGGCGAGCCAGATGGCTCACTATCACCGGCCCCTGATCGTGGGCTTCCTGGTCGTGTCCATGGTCGGCAACACGTTCGTCGGGGTGATCTCGAACGCGCAGTTCGGCATGTGGTGCGCGCTGATGGTGCGGGCGTGCCACCAGTCCCTGCGAGACGCGACGGCGTCGTGACCCCGGCCCGCGTGGTGCCTCGCGCTGACGCTCCTGCTCTACTACCCGGCGACCCGACTCAGGTTCGTCGCCGATGACATCACCCTGGTGCGTCCCAACCCGGACTGGCTGCGGGACGCCCTGCTGCCGTCGGCCACGAACTTCCACTACTTCCCGGTCTACCAGCTCCCGCTCTCGCTGATCCCGGCGCTCACCGGCTGGCGTCCCGAGGTGATGCACGCACTCAACTTCGTCCTCTACTCCGCGGTGGGCCTCGCGCTGTTCCAGTGGCTGCGGAAGCTGGATGCGGGGGTCTTCGCCGCCGCCCTGGCCAGCCTGTTCTTCCTCAGCCGCGGCATCAACTACGAGGTGGTCGCCTGGGTCACCGGGCTGGGCTACCTCGTGGTCGTCCTGCTGACCGTCGCCACCTGCTCGTGGTGGTACGACTTCCTGCGGGGGAAGGGGCGGAAGTACCTGGCCTGGACGATCGCCGGATTCGCCGGCGCGGTGTTCACCATCGAGCACGGCATGCTGCTGCTGCCCCTCTACCTCCTGCTCGAGTGGACGATGCATCCGGGACCGGGCGGATGGTGGGGGCTTGGGCGGAACGCGGGCGACCGGTCGGGGCGATGGGGCCGGTTCGCAGGGCTGTGGCTGCGGCGGGCCGCGCGCTATGTGCCCTTCGTGCTGGTGGTCGTGGACTTCATGACCATCAAGCTGGGACACCACGGAAGCCTGCTCTCCTCCCAGGTGGGTCCCCCCACGGCCGCGGTGGAGCCCATCCCCTCCGGCGAGCGCGCGCTGGAGGCGCTGCCTCCCGAGCGCATGTGGCATCGCGTGTTCAACACCCCGTCGCGCGCCTATCGCGACCTGCTCATGGCCCCGAGCTATCTGGTCCTCCCGATCGGCACCTCGTCCGGCGCAGACGACTCGTGGCTGACGCGCCGCGCGTCGCTGGTCCTCCTGCCCTGGCTCGCGCTCCACGTGTGGCTGCTCTGGAAGGGGCCCCCACTCGCACGCTTCCTGCTGGGGTGGATGTACCTCTATCTTCTGCCGGTGGCGGTCGCCAGCGTGCCGCAGGCGCGCTATTTCTTCCTGGCGACGGTGCCCGCCGCGGGTCTGGTGGGGCTCGGCCTTTCCCGCCTCGCCGGGCGGCTGCGGGCCCGGGTCCCGGGGCGGGCCCCCGAGGTGCTGGCCGTGCTGCTTCTGGTGGCGGTCGCCGGCGGCGAGAGCGTCTTCATCCGCGCACGGCTCAAGGAGTGGCGGCTGGCGTCCGATCTGATGCAGCAGACGCTGTCCGATCTCCAGCAGGACGTCACCGCGGGCGCGCGCGAGGTCTATCTGGTGAACTTCCCGCACGGCGTGCGCGGTCCCTACTGGCCCGCCTACGCCTTCGGCGTCGCGGCCGAGCACCTGAACCTGATGCTGCGGCCGCCGAGACCCGACCTCACCATCCATCCGGTGCACGACCGCAGCTTCGTGGAGGGCCGGTGGCCGACGGTGGGAGCGTACGCTTCGGTGGAGCAGGTCCGCGGTCGCCTGCGGCCGCCGCAGGTCGTCGCCCATGAGTTCCTCGGCCGCCCGCCGTGGATCCAGCCCGTGAACTGAGGCCGCTCGGCACGCCGGCCCCGGACCGCACGGGGGCACGCTGCCGGCAGGAGGATGATGGAGACGCGGCAGCCCGGACTCGCCCGCCGCCTGGCGAAGAACACGCTGCATTCGAGCACCGGGCGGTTCGCTTCGCTGTTCGTGTGGCTGATCCTCACGCCACCGATCCTCCGCACCCTCGGGTCCCAGGGCTTCGCCGTCTGGTCGCTGTTCTTCGCCGTCACCGGCTACTTCAGCGCCCTGGACTTCGGGCTCGCCGCGGGCACGGTCAAGCACGTCGCGGCGGCGCGTGAGCGCGGCGAGGCGGGCGAGGGCGGCGCCTTCGCCACCCTGGCCGTCCTCGGCTACGTGTCCCTCGCGGTGCCCTGGCTGCTGCTGGCCCTGCTGTGCCGCGGCGCCCTGCTCGACTGGCTGCGCATCCCCGAGGCGGCGCGCGGCGCCACCGGCTTCGTGGTGGTGGCGGGCGCGGTGGTGTTCGCCTGCTCGGGCCTGGCCAACGTGACCATGGCGGCGCTGCAGGGCTGCGGGCGCTTCGATCTCGCCAACCAGGTCTCGCTGGTGATCGTCGCCGAGCAGGCGATCGGCATCCCGCTGGTCCTCGAGGCGGGCTGGGGCCTCGAGGGCCTGGTCGTCAACGTCGGCATCGGCTGGGCGCTGGGATTCGCCCTCGGCGCGTGGCAGCTGCGTCGCTCGCAGCCCGACTTCCGGTGGGAGAGTCCCCGGAGATCCGCCACGCACCTGCGCGAGGTGGTTCGCTTCAGTGGTCCTCTCCAGCTGACGAACATCTTCTCGGTGCTCCACAATCAACTCGACAAGTTCCTCCTGGCGCGGTTCGTCACGCTGGCCGCGGTGACCCCCTATGAGCTCGGCTTCCGAGTCGTGACCGCGGCGGTGGCCCCCGCGCAGCTCCTGGTGGTCGCGGTGCTGCCGGCGGCGGCGGCGCTCCATGCGGGGGAGAGCCATGGGCGCCTGCTGGAGCTGCACGCGCGCGCGCGTCGCTACGTCCTGGCCGTCGGCGTGGCGACGATGGCGGGCGTCGTGGGCTCGGCCTCGCGCCTCTTCGCGGTGTGGATCGGGCCGGGACATGCCGACGCGGCGCTCGCGCTCCGCGCGCTGGCGATCGGGGTCGGGATCACCTTTACCACGAACATCGCCGGGGCGGTGGCGCGCGGCGTCGGACGAACCGACCTCGAGGCCTGGTACGGAGGCATCGTGTTCGCGATCCACGTGGGCCTGAGCTTCGTGCTGATCCCGAGGTACGGACTCGCCGGGGCACTGGTGGCGTTCATCGCGGCCAACGCGATCGGAACGACGTTCTTCATGTGGTTGCTCGCGACCAAGCTCGGCTGGGCGCGCGCGCCGATCCTCCTCGAGCCGCTCGGGATCCCCTTGCTGGCTCTGGCGGGCGGCGCGGCCATCGCGCTCCTGTCGGACCACGTGCTTCCGGTGGTGCGTGGGCCGGTGGGATGGGCGTCGCTGGCGCTGGTGGCCGGCGCGGGCACCGCGGTCGCGGCGGCGGTGATCTTCGGCACCAGCTACATCCGCTGGTCCGAGGTGCGCGCCATCCTCTTCTCCCGGCGCGGCGGGGCCGCCTAGTGTCCCGTACCGGCAATCATGTGCATGCCCCGCGGAGGGATCGTGGCCGCTGACAAGGAGCGACGACGACGCGTATCCGTTGCGATACACGGAGGAGGAGCGACGCAGTCAGCGGCCACGAGAACCCGCGCGGCGTGTGCATGATTTCCGGTACGAGACACTAGCCCGACACCCTCCAGCGCGACACCGTAGCATCGAGGGCCACGAACCCGGTTCCCATGCACCACGTGTGGGTCCGTCGCGCATCCCGCTTCCAGCGGAGCTGGTCGGCGGTCAGGCGGGCGAATGGTTCCTCCGCGAAGTCCTCGGTCGTGAGCGTCGTGATGCGCTGGAACGAGGTCGCGGCGGCGTATCCCAACCGGCAGTCCTGCGCGGGCCGGATGAGCCGGCCCGCTTCCTCCCAGACCGGTCCCGCGGGCCGCGCCCGTCGCACGTCCGACACGACCGGGTTGAGCGGGTGCGGCTGCCAGGGCCCGCGCACATCCTGCGCGTGGAACACGTGGAGCTCGGTGTCGGGCCACAGGCCGCGCGAAGCCATCGTCACGAACATCCACAGGCGTCCCGCGTGCTCGAGGACGGTCGCGTCCGCGGCCTCGACCCCGTCCATCAGGACGGTGTCCAGTACCCACCGGTCCGGGAAGCGTTCGCAACGATAGAGCTCGATCGTTTGGTTCCCGCTGGTCTCGGGGATCATGAGGATCTGTCCGTGCTGAGAGAAGACGAACGGGTACGAGAGATGGTACGGACGCTCGAGCACGGTCTCGGGCGGCGACATGGCTCCGCCGGGCTCGATGCGGCTCACCGCGATCACGCCCTTGCCGGTCGCGTACGGGAACGCCTCCATGAACACGAAGTGCCGCCCCTGATGTTCGAAGAGGACCGGGTCCGCGTGGAACCAGTCGGGGGATTGGGGAAGCTCTCGGAACGGCGCATCGCGCAGGGTCGCGAGCCCAGCCCCGGGTGGCCGGGGCGCGATGGCGACCGACCAGTAGAAGTCGTCGCGCAGCGCCTTCTCCCACAGTCGGCGCGCCAGCCTGAGGCCGCACGTCGCGACCATCTCCGACAGGCGGAGGGCTCCCGGTGATCGCGGTCGCGACGTCTCCGGATTCTCGGGTCCGCACGACCGCCGGGTGAGGAACCCGTGGCCGAGATCGCGAAGACCCCGGAGCCGCCCCAGCGCCAGGTTCACCGTCGCCGCGACCAGGACGCATCGGGTCCTGAGCAGCGAGTAGAGGTGGGTGCCGCAGGTCGTCTGACCCAGGACCCGCCGCGCCCCATCCGGTCCCTGTGCCTCGAGCGTCGCCGTGGCGAGGGACCCCCGCTCCACGATCTCCCAGAGGCCGGGGAGTCCTCCGCCGTCCAGACCGCAGGCCCCGAATCGGATCGCCCAGAGGCCGAATCGTGCCACGGCCGGGAGCTCCCGCCGGGGACCCCCGGCGCGGAGATCGAGCAGCACATCGAGACGCTGTTCGCTCAGCCGCGCGCGCACTTCCGGCTCGAGCCCGCGCGCGGGGTCGGGCCCTGGCACCCACTCCACGACCGGAGTCTTCCCGGTCGCGATCTCGACCGTCCGCAGCCGCGTGTTCCGCCCGCGGTCCAGGAGGCGATCGACGGCATCGTAGGCGGCCAGAATCGCGGGCGCCGGAGGTCGCGAGGTCCCGCTGCGGTCGACGAGGAGCACGGACCGCTCGAGCCCCGGCTCCGAACCCACCGCCTCCATGAGTTCGGCCTGCCACGCGGGAACCGAGAGACCCTCGAGGATGAATCCGATGCGCAGGGGGAGGCTCACGCGCGCCGAGCCTCACGCATCCGGCCGCCGGCCGTCTCCCCCGGGAGACCACGGCGAGGCCGATCCCCTGAGGAGCAGGCGGTGGGGAAGACCGGTGTCGACGACATCGCCGGATCGTCCTTTCGCGCACCTGCGAATCCGACTGTGTCCGGATCTCCGCCCAACGGACCGCCACGCATCCTGGGAGTGTCTACTGGCACCGGCGACTCCTGCAAGCGCGCCCGGGTGCTTGACGGCCCTCGCGCGGGGCTCTAACCTGATTCGCTCAATCGCCACGCGACCCTCACCCTCATCACCATGTGGCGCACGGCTGCCCCGCCCTCCGGGCGTCCCGACGAAAGGACCCGATTTGCACTCGATTACGGTCGTGGGTACGGGCTATGTGGGCCTCGTGTCGGGCGCCTGCCTGGCCGACTTCGGCAACACCGTCACTTGTGTCGACAACGACACCGCCAAGATCGAGCGCATGAACGCCCTCGAGCTCCCCTTCTTCGAGCCCGGGCTGCCCGAGATGGTCGCGCGCAACGTGCGTGAGGGCCGGCTCCGCTTCTCCAACGACCTGCCCGCGGCGCTCGAGTCCTCCCAGGTCGTGTTCATCACGGTCGGCACGCCGCCCGGTCCCGACGGCAGCGCCGACACCAGCGCCATCTACGCGGTGGCGCGGGTCGTGGCGAAGCACGTCGGCCGCTACAAGCTGGTGGTGCAGAAGAGCACCGCCCCCGTGGGCACGGCGCGTTCGCTCTACGCCCACATCCGCCGCTTCGCCCGCCGCGGCGCCGAGTTCGACGTGGCGTCGAACCCCGAGTTCCTGCGCGAGGGCTCGGCGATCGAGACCTTCATGCGACCGGACCGCATCGTGATCGGCGCCGAGACCAAGAAGGCGGCCAGCATCCTGCGCAAGATCCACGACCCGCTGTTCCTGCTCGAGACCCCGATGGTGGTCACGACGCTCGAGACCGCCGAGCTCATCAAGTACGCCTCGAACTCCTTCCTCGCGACCAAGATCTCCTTCATCAACGAGATCGCCAACCTGTGCGAAGCGCTGGGCGCCGACGTCCAGACCGTCGCCAAGGGCATGGGGATGGATCGGCGCATCGGCGGCAAGTTCCTGCACGCGGGCCCCGGCTACGGCGGCTCGTGCTTCCCGAAGGACACGCTGGCCCTGGCGGCCTTCGCGCGCCAGGCGGGCGTCACGACCGGGATCGTGGATGCCGCGATCGCCGCCAACGAGGGCCAGATGAAGCGCATGGTCGACAAGATCATGCGCGCGGTCGGCTCGCCGCGCGGCAAGCGCGTCGCCCTGCTCGGGCTCTCGTTCAAGCCCAACACGGACGACCTGCGCGAGTCCCCGGCGCTCACCATCCTCGCCGGGCTCAAGCGCCGCGGGCTCAAGGTGCGCGTGTTCGACCCGGTGGCCATGCCGGGCGTGCGCCGGCTGCCCGGGCTCGGGCGGCTGGAGCTGGCGGAGGACGCCTACGACGCCGCGCGCGGCACCGACGCGGTGGCCATCATCACCGAGTGGAACGAGTTCCGGAACATGGACCTGGCGCGGCTCAAGCGGGTGATGCGCAAGCCGGTGCTGTGCGACCTGCGGAACCTCTACGACCCCGCCGAGGTCGAGGCCGCCGGGATGAAGCACGTCGGCGTCGGGCGGGGCCGGGTCCGCGTCGCCTCGCGGGCCTAGCGGGCGGCGGGATGATCGAGGGCGTCCGGACCAAACGGCTCAAGGTCATCGCCGACGAGCGCGGTTTCCTGATGGAGATGATGCGCGACGACGACGAGTTCTTCCAGAAGTTCGGTCAGGTCTACCTGTCGGTCGTCTATCCGGGCGTGGTCAAGGGCTGGCACTACCATCGCCGGCAGACCGACCACTTCGTGATCGTCAAGGGCATGGCCAAGGTCGTGCTCTACGACACCCGCGAGGGGAGCAAGACCAAGGGCGAGATCAACGAGTTCTTCCTGGGCGACCAGAATCCGCTCCTGCTGGTGATCCCGCCGCTGGTGCTGCACGGCATGAAGGGCTTGGGCGCGGAGCCCGCCTACCTGGTGAACACGCCCTCCGAGCACTACGTCCACGCCGAACCCGACGAGTTCCGCATACCGCCCCACAGCCCCGACATCCCCTACGACTGGGATCGCAAGGATGGGTGACCGGCTCTCCCTCGACGGAAGCCGGGTGCTGGTGACGGGAGGCGCCGGTTTCATCGGCTCGAACTTCGTCCGCGCCTTCCTCGCCCGCTTTCCGGACAGCCACATGGTCGTCCTCGATGCGCTCACCTACGCGGGCCGCCAGGAGAATCTGGAGGGGCTGCCGCGCCGGTCGCTGACCTTCGTGCACGGCGACATCCGCGATCCGCAGGCGGTGGCCGGGGCGATGGACGGCTGCGACCTGGCGCTCAACTTCGCCGCCGAGTCCCACGTGGACCGGTCGATCGAGTCCCCAGGCGAGTTCATCCAGACCGACGTGTACGGCGTGTTCGTGCTCTGCGAGGAGGCACGGCGCCGCAACCTGCGCCGGTTCCTCCAGGTGTCCACCGACGAGGTCTACGGCGAGGTGATGGAGGGGCACGCGACCGAGACCTGGCCCCTCATGCCGCGCAGTCCCTACGCGGCCAGCAAGGCCGGCGGCGACCGACTCGCGTACGCCTACTTCGCGACCTACGGCCTGCCCGTGGTCGTGACGCGCTGCGCCAACAACTACGGCCCCCGCCAGTATCCCGAGAAGCTGGTGCCGCTGTTCGTGACCAACGCGATCGGCTCAACCGGCGCGACTGGATCCACGTGGACGACCATTGCGACGCCCTGATCCGGCTGCTCGAGACCGCCGGGGTCGAGGGCGAGACCTTCAACATCGGCGCGCAGAACGAGCTCGACGTGCTGACCATCACGAGCGCCATCCTGGGCGTGCTGGGGAAGCCGGCGAGCCTCATCCGCCACGTCGAGGACCGCCCGGGCCACGATCGGCGCTACGCGGTCGATTGCACCAAGCTCGAGCGCGAGACCGGCTGGGCGCCGCGGGTGCCGCTAGCGGAAGGGCTCCGGCGGACGGTCGAATGGTATCGCGAGCACGAAGCCTGGTGGCGCCCGATCAAGGAAGGCGAGTTCCGGGCCTACTACGAACGGACGTATGGTCGGCGCAAGACATTGAAGGAGGTGCGTGCGTGAGGAAGCTCCTCGGGTGCGTCCTGTCCGCCCTGGTGATGGGCTGGATGCTGGTGTCCCCGGTGTCCGGCCAGTTGGGAACCGGGCAGTCGTCGCCGGGCGACCTGAGCAACGCGCCCGCTGAGGAGCCCCTGCTCTCGAAGGTCCCGCCGCTGACCCTGGCCGGGGTCGTGGACCCGAAGGTCTACCGGGTCGGCCCAGGCGATCTCATCCAGGTCCAGATGTGGGGCCGGGTGTCGCGGAGCTGGATCGGCGAGGTGGGGCCGGAGGGCGTCCTCATGCTGCCCGGATCCGGTGCCATCCCGGTGGCCGGCCGCACGCTCGCGCAGGTGCGGGAAGCAGTGCTGGGCGTGCTCCGCGCGGACTATCGCGGCGTGAGCCTGGACGTGCGCCTCACGCGCCCGCGTTCGTTCTACGTCTACCTCACCGGGCAGGTGAAGCAGCCGGGCCCGGCGATGAGCAACGGCGCGAGCCGGGTGGGCGACCTGCTGAACACCGGGGCGCTCCTCGGGGACGGGTCGCTGCGGCGCATCCTGGTCACGCACACCGACGGCAGCCGCGATCAGGCGGACCTGGATCTGTTCCGGCGCACCGGCGACGTCTCCGTGAATCCCTGGCTCCGCGATGGCGACATCGTCAACGTCCCGGTGGCCACCGAGTTCATCTACGCGCTGGGCGCGCTGGCCCAGGCCGGCAAGTTCGAGCTCGGCGATCGGGACAGCCTGCTCACGCTTTTCCGCCTCGCCGGCGACCCGCTGCCCGCGGCCGACGCCTCGCGCGCGCTGCTGGTGCGCTGGAAGGACGCCTTCGTCGCCGAGTCGCTCTGGTTCGAGCTGGGCGACGTCTACTCGCGGACGACCAACCCGGAACTGCACGAAGGCGACCACGTCTACGTCTATTACGTCCCCGAATACCACGTGCAGCACGAGGCCAGCATCCTGGGTGAGGTCGCGCGGCCCGGCGTCTATCCCATCCAGCAGGGACGCCATCGGCTCAGCGATCTGGTGACGGCGGCGGGGGGCTTCCGGGGCAACGCGGACCTGAGCACCATCCGCGTCTTCCACACCACGCGCGGGAACGAGTCCGATCCGGAATTCGACCGGCTCATCAAGCTCTCTCGGAGCGAGATGACGGACACCGAATACGAGACGCTGCGCGCCAAGCTGGCCGCGCACCGGGAGGACTTCCGCGTCGACTGGGCGCGGCTGCGCAAGTCGCCCGAGCTGGACATCCTGCTGCGCTGGGGCGACGCCGTGCGCGTGGCGCCGGGCCGGACCCTCCACGAGTACATCGAGCTGGGTGGCGGGTTCACGGCGCGCGCGGACCGAGGCAAGGTTCGCATCACGGGCTCGGCCACCGGCCAGTCGCAGCGGGCACGCGACGTGCAAGCCGTCGCGCCCGGCGACCTGATCTGGGTCCCGGAGCGGCCGGACGTGACGGTATGGCAGCGGCTTCAGACGTTGCTGTCGGTGGCGGCCCAGGTGGCGACGGTCATCGTGGTGGTCAGGCGCTGACCGGGGAACGGTCGGGAATCCGCTGGGGTCGCGAGGGGGGCAGGAGCGTCCGAAACCCTGAAATCTGTTGACTTCGTGGCGCTAAGTTGACTAATCTCTAATGGTTGCTGGACTGTGAACGTTGTGTGCTGCGCTCGGAAACATGACACCTCGCGATGCCGCCGTGGGAAGGGAAGCCCCGCCGTCCG
>VBPB01000026.1 GCA_005893365.1 Candidatus Eiseniibacteriota bacterium | reverse complement strand
CCGGCCTGCCGCGGGCCGCGGTCCTGGCCGGCGGACTGCTGTTCGCGGCCATGCCGGCGCACGTCGAGTCGGTGGCGTGGGTCCTGGGGCGCACCGATCTGATGTGTGGCGGGTTCGCCCTGCTGGCGCTGTGGCTCGACCGCCGCGCGCGTGAGCGCGGCCGCGCCTGGCCGGGCGTCCTGGCGGTCGCCGCCGTCGCGGCCGCCTTGCTCAGCAAGGAGGCCGCGGCCGGCTGGGTGGCGGTGATCGCGGCGGCCGAACGGGTGCGGGCGCGGGCGACGCCGACGCCGTGGGCCGAGTCGGCCCGGTGGCTCGCGCCCTACGCGGCGCTCACCGCGCTGTGGTTGGTCGCGCACGCGTGGGCGGTGGGGCCGGCGACGCTGCCGCCCTACATCGACGCCGCGCTGCGCGCGCGCCGCCAGGCGGCCGGCTGGGTGATGCTGCCGCAGTTCGTGGCGTTCCTGTGGCCGTGGTATCCGCAATCCTCCGACCTCGCGATCTGGATCCCGACGCGGACCTTGGCCTGGCCGGTGGTCGCGGGGGCCGCCATCACGCTGGCCGCCGGCGCGGGGGTCTCCGCCCTGGCCTGGCGGCGATCGCCGTGGCTGGTGCCCGCGGCGATCGCGCTCGTGACCGTGCTGCCCTCGCTGGCGATGGCGCTCGCGCGTGGCTACATCACCTCCGGCGCGCGCATGGTCTACACCGCCTCGGCGGGCGTGGCGTGGCTCGCGGCGCTGGCGCTGGCGCGGGCGCTGCGCGCGGGGCCGGCTTGGCGCTGGGCAGCGCTCGGCGCCCTGGCGGTGTTCGTCCTGGGCGGTGCGGTCGAGCTCCTGCGGGTCCAGCCCTCGTGGGCCGACGAGGCGCGCGTGTTCGAGACGATGGCGCGCCGCCAGCCCGACAATCCCATCGCCTGGATCGGGCTCGCGGGCGTCCTCGGCGAGCGCGGCCGGGCGCAGGAGGGGCTGGCCGCCTTGGCGCGCGCCGACTCGCTGGCGCCGCGCCTGCCGGCGGTCGCGATCGGCCGGGCCCACTTCCGCTACGATCGCGGCGAGTGGGCCGCGGTGATCGCCGAGACCGATCGCGCGCTCGCGTTGGACGAGGGCGCCTTCGATGCGCGACTGCTGCGGGCCAGCGCGTTGATCCGCCTGGGCCGGATGGACGAGGCCGCGCGCGACCTTGAGCGGTTGCTCCGTGCTCGACCCGACCACCCCGCGGCGTTGATGCTGGAGGGCCAGCGCCTGCTCACCGCCGGGCGCTTCGCCGAGGCGGTGACGCCGCTGGCCACCGCGGCGCGGGCCACGCCCCGCGACACGTCGGTCTGGTTCGCGCTCGCGTACGCCCACGCCGAGACGCACGACCTGCGCGGCGCCCGCCAGGACCTGGAGCGCGCGCTGGCGTTGGCCCCGGGGCGCGGGCCGGCCTGGGCGTGGCTCGCCCAGCTGTGCGCCGCCCTCGGCGACAGCACCGCCGCCCGGGCGGCGCGGGATCGCGCCCGCGCGCTCGGCGGGCCCGCGAGCCCATCCGCGGCACCCGACGGAGCGCCCCGATGAGGCGTGCCCCCCGCCCGTTCCCGGCCGCCGCCCTCATCGCCGGCATCGCGCTCGCCCTCGCGGCGGGATGCGCCCGGCCTAAGGCGGCGCCGGTGGCGGGGGCCGTGCCGGGCGAGCCGCTCGTCCTGCCCGAGCATTATTCGCGCTCGATCGCCGCCCTCGGCGCTCCGGGTGCCAGGCGCGCGTTCCAGGTCGGCCACGGCAGCGTGGTCGGGAGCGGCGACGCCGCGCTGGAGTGGCGCCTCCCCTCCGCCTCGGGCCCGATCCGCGTCTCGCCGGTCTACTTCGAGCGCGACGGCGTGCCGGTCGCCCACTGGTGGATGGTGAGTACCCGCGAGTCGGTGGCCTTCGAGGCGGCGGCCGCCCCGCGCGCGGCGCTGGGCGATTCGAGCCTGATGCTCTCGGTCGAGGCGACCGCCACCTGGCTCGACCCAGCCCCCGGCGAGTGCGCGCTCGAAGTACGGGTGCGCGCGCGCGCCGATTCGCCCGCCAACCTCCCGTGGGACGTCGAGGACACCGACACCTATCAGGAGTTCTGGCGCGACCGCTGCGCCGTCCGCAACGGCCGGATCGTGGCGGGCATCGACCCGACCATGCGCGTCGCCCAAGACGCGCCGCGTCCGGGGCACCCGGCGCTGACGCGCGGCGCGGGCGCGGGACTGCTCAGCGCGACCGGGCGCGAGCGCCTGGCGCGCGGCCAGCAGAAGCGCTGGCACTTCTGGCTCCCCGCCTACCCGACCACGGCCCCCGGCCCCGGGCTCGAGCGCATCGCCGCCCACGCCCGCGTGGTCGCCGACGCGCGCGACGCCTGGCGTGGCCGGCTGGCGGAGGGGGCGCGCTTCGCGACCCCCGACCCGCTCACCAACGCGGCGTGGCGCGCGGCCCTGGTGACGCTGCTGCTCTGCCAGGAACGGTATCGCGACACCTGGGTGCCGCTCGGGAATCCCTTCCAGTACCGCGACGTCTGGCTGCGCGACGCGGCCCGCACCGTGCGCGCCCTCGCCGTCGCCGGCCACACCGACCTGGCGCGCTCCGACGCGCTGACGCTCGCGCGCTTCCAGCTGCCGAGCGGCGTGCTGCTCTCGCAGAACGGGCAGCTGGATGGGAGCGGCGAGGCGATGTGGGCGTTCGCCCAGGCCGCGACCCTGCCCCCGGCACCCGAGTGGGCCGCCCGCGTGCTGCCCGTGGCCCGGCGCGCGATGGAGTGGATCGAGCTCGAGCGCCTGCTCACCCGCCAGCTCGCCATGCCCTACGCGGGCCTGCTCCCCTACGGCGAGCCGCGCGACAACGAGCTGACGCGCGCGCAACTGGTCGGCAACGACGCCTGGGGCATCGCCGGCTGCCGCGCGCTCGTGACGCTGGCGCGGCTCGCCGGCAACGACTCGCTCGCCCGCGCGGCGGACGCGGTGGCCACGGACTACCGCGGCGCGTTCCGCGCGGCGCTGCTCAAGAGCCGGAGTCCGGACGTCCCGCCCTCGTGGCAGGGCGTCGGGCGGGACTGGGGCAACCTCACGGTCGGCTATCCGACGCGCGTGCTCGCGGCCGACGACCCGCGGCTGGAGGCACTCGCGCGCCGTATCCACACGAACTCGGGCGGCCCCGGGCTCGCGGTCTGCGGGCCGCGCGATTCGCTCCACACCTACCTGGGCACCGACCTGGCCCAGTGGGCGCTGCTCGCCGGGCATCCCGAACCGGCGCGCGCCTACCTCGCCGACCTGCTCGCGCACAGCAGCTCGACGCTGGGCCAGGCGGAGGTGTTCGACCGCGACGACGCGAGCTTCGGCACCAACCTGCCGCCGCACGCGACCGCCGCCGCGGGCCTGATCGACCTGCTGCGCAACATGGTGGTGAGCGACACGCGCGACACGCTGGAACTGGGGCTCGGCGCCGACCCGGCCTGGTGGAAGGGCACGCATCTGGACCGCGCCCCGACCCGCTTCGGCGTTATCGCCGTGGCGCTGGAGTCGCCGGCCTTAGACCGGAGGCGCGCGCGCTGGGGCGCGGTCGCCGTGCCGGCTCGCGTGCGCGTGCCCGACGGCGAGCGCGTGATCGCCGTCGAGACCGCGGGCGCGCGCCTGGTCGGCGAGCGCTGGATCGAGTGCCCGCCACAGATGAGCGAGGTGGAGTTCCGCGTCGCGGGCGGCGCGGCCCCCGGCGGCGCGACCGCGACGGGCGGCTCGTCGGGCGCAGGCGGAGGGCGGCCATGAGCCAGGGCCGCCCGCCGGCGCCGGCCGGTGCCGCGCATCATGGCCGGGCGCCCGCGCCGGCGAGTCGGCCCGCGATGCGCGGGCTCGCGGCGGTCGTCCCGGCGCTGGTGGCGCTGGCGCTCCACCTCCCGAGCGTGCGCTTCGGGTTCGTGCGCGACGACCTGCCGCTGATCGCCGAGAACGCGATGATGCGCTCGCCCGGGACGCTCGGCCGGCTCCTGGGCGGCGACTTCCTCGCCTCGGCGGGATTCACCGGCGGGCTGTGGCGCCCGCTGGTGCTGCTCTCGTTCTGGCTCGAGGGCCGGCTGGCGGGCTGGGGGCCGACGCTGTTCCACGCCACCAACGTGGTACTCCACGCGGGGGTCACGCTGGTGGTCGGACTGCTGCTGCTCCAGGCGGGGCTTGGGCCCATCGCCACGCTGGTCGCCGCCCTCTGGTTCGCGGTGATGCCGGCGCACCTCGAGGTGGTGGCGTGGATCCTCGGGCGCACGGATCTGCTGTGCAGCGGGCTCGCCCTGCTCAGCCTGTGGCTGGACCGGCGCGCGCGCCTCAGGGGCCGCGCGTGGCCGGGGGTCGGAGCGCTCGCGGCGTTCGCCGGGGCCCTGCTCAGCAAGGAGGCGGCGGCGGGCTGGATCGCGGTCGTCGCCGCGGCCGAGCTGGTGGGCACGCGACGGACCGCGGCCCCGCCTCGGGCCGCGGACGATGCGCCGATCGCCGCGGCACCCGAGGCCCCTCGCCCGGCCGCTCTGCCGCGGTGGGATCGGGCGCGGTGGGATCGGGCGCGCTGGCTCGCGCCCTACCTCGCCGTCACCGTGCTGTGGCTGGCCGCGCACGCGCTCGCGGCCGGGCGCACCGGCCTGCCGCCGTGGGTGGACGCGGCCCTGCTCGCGCGCCGGCACGCCGCCGCGGCGCTGATGCTGCCCCAATGGCTCGCGTTCCTGTGGCCCTGGTACCCGCACGCCTCCGACGTGGCGGCATGGCTGCCGCCCAAGGCCCTCGCGTGGCCGGTCCTGGCCGGTAGTACCCTCACGCTCGCGGGCGGCGCGGCGCTCGCGGTGCTGGCGCGGCGGCGGTCGGCGTGGCTCGTGCCCGCCGCGCTCCTCGGCGCCGCGGTGCTGCCCTCGCTGGCGCTGGCGCTCGGCCCGGGGTTCGTGACCTCGGGCGAACGCATGGTCTATCTCCCCTCGGCGGGGATCGTCTGGCTCGCGGCGCTCGCGTGGGATCGCGCGTGGGCGGGCGGAGCGATCGGACGAGGCGTCGCGATCCTCGTGGCCGCGATCCTCATCCTCGGCAGCGCGGTCGAGACGGTGCGACTGGCGCCGTCCTGGGCCGACGACGAGCACGTGTTCCGGACCAAGACCGAGCGCGCGCCCGACGATCCCACCGGCTGGGTCGGGCTCGCCGACGCGCTCGCGCGCGCCGACCGGAGGAACGAGGCGCTGGTGGCACTGGGGCGGGCCGCGGCCCTGGCGCCGCGCCTGCCGTCGGTGCCGCTCGAGGCGGCGCAGATCCACTACCAGTACGGGGCGTGGGACGCGGTCATCGCCGCGGCCGGCCAGGCGCTGGCGCTCGACCCGTCCTCGTTCGAGGCGCGGATCCTACGCGCCAGCGCCCTGCTGCGCGTCGGCCGCGAGGCCGAGGCCGCGCGCGACATCGCGCGCCTGCTGCACGACCGGCCCGACCACCCCTCCGCGCTGATGCTCGAAGGCCAGCGCCTGATGGCGGAGGGCCATCCGGCCGAGGCGGTCGTGCCGCTCACGCACGCGACGCGCGCGGCGGCCGGCAACCCGTCCCTCTGGTTCGCGCTCGGCAGCGCCCAGGCGGCGGCGGGCGATCTCGGGTCCGCGCGGGCGTCGTTCGAGCGCGGCCTCGGGCTCGAGCCCGGCTCCGCCCCGGCCTGGCGGATGCTGGCCCGCCTGTGCGCCGCCCTCGGGGACCGCACGGCGGCCGATGCCGCCATGCAGCACGCGCGGACCGCCAGCGGCGCGGGTCCGGGGGTACCCGGCAACGCCGGCGCACCGCTCGGCGCCGACTCCGCGGGCGCCGCGGGTGGAGGGTCACGATGAGCCGCGCGAAACGGCGGCCGGGCGACCGCCGTCCCCAGGCCGCCCTTCCTCCGCCGCCCAGGCCGCGGGGCCTCGGCCGGTTCGGGACGCTCGCGCTCATCGCGCTCCCGCTCATCCTCGCGGCCTTGCTGCTGCGGCCGCGCGGCAACGGCCCGGGACCGGTGCCGAGCGCGACCGCGACCCCGTATCAGGTCCTGGTCGACAGCCTCAAGGTGGCCGACGCGCGGCGCGACTGGGTGACGACGCTGATGCTGGCGGAGCGGATGGGCGAGCTGCGCCCGCGCGACCACGCGGTCCTGCTCGCGCGCGGGACCGCGTGGAGCAACTTCGCCATCGACCAGCGCGGCGGCCGTCTGCACGCGCGCCCCGCGGTGCGCCTGAGCCTCGAGCGCATGGAGTGCCTGCGGCACGCGCTGGCCCTGATGGACTCCTCGGCGATGGTGGCGCCCGACTCCTCGCGCTGGCTCGACTCCGGCGACCATCTGGCCCAGCTCAACGAGACGCTCGGGCTCCCGGGGGATGCGCTGATCGCCTACGAGATGATCAAGCAGCGAATGCCGCACGTGATCGCGCCCGCGCTGCGCGCCTACTGGCTGCGGGCGCTCTGCTACGACCCGGTGCACCCCGACACCAGCGAGTGGCATCAGCGGCGCATGGAGGCCGAGCGCGTGCGCGCGGAGCAGGCGCGGCGGCGGGCCGCGGCCGGACCCGCGGGGCGCTAGCGGCGGCGGGCCGCCCCGACTCGGGCGCGCGGCGCGACCTGGCGCGGCGCCGCGGCGCGCGGGCCGACCCCCGGCCTCGAACGACGTCACGCTGATCCTGCTGCGCGCCGCCTGAGCGGAAGGAGGCGCTGTGCCGGGTGATCGCCCGGCCGTTGGCGCCCGCGCGGCAGGCGGCGGTAGGCCGCGCGCTCGCCCAGGGGCACGACCCGCGCGCTCGCCGGTCGTGAGAAGCCCCGACTCTGCTAGGGTTCGCCGATGCGACCCACCTCCCGCCTCGGCATGCTGGCCCTGCTCTCGACCGTCGAACTGCTGGGCATGTCGCTGTGGTTCGCCGCGACCGCCGTGGGGCCACAGCTCGCGCAACGCTGGCACCTCTCACCGCCCCAGGCCGGGTGGCTCACCGCCATCGTCCAGCTCGGCTTCGTCGCCGGCACCGCGTTCGCCGCCGTGCTCAACCTCGCCGACCTGATCCCGGCCGGGCGCTATCTGGCCGGGGCCGCCCTGCTAGGCGCCGCGGCGAACGCCGCGCTCCTATGGGCGCCCGGCTACGGCGCCGCGCTGGCGTGCCGGTTCCTGATCGGCTTCTTCCTCGCCGGCGTCTATCCGCCGGGGATGAAGATGGTCGCGACCTGGTTCCGCGCCTACCGCGGCCTCGCCATCGGCGCGGTGGTCGGCGCCCTCACCATCGGCAAGGCGATGCCGTACCTCGTCCACGCGTTCGAGAGCGCGGGGGTCGAGCCGGTGCTGCTCGCCGCCTCGGCCGGAGCGGTGCTG
>VBPB01000025.1 GCA_005893365.1 Candidatus Eiseniibacteriota bacterium | reverse complement strand
CACCGTGGGGATCGGCAGATCGCCCTCCGCGAGCGACTGCTCGGCGTGGGCGTCGTTCCACGTCCACAGCCGATCCCCGGCGTAGAGGAAGGGCTCGACCGAGAACCCCTGCTTGCCGGCCTCCACCGCGCCGTCCTCGCCGACCAGCCCCTCCTGGGTGTCCGCGTTGACGCCGACCACGGTCCAGTAGGTCTGCTCGCCGGCGATGCCCCGCGGGTAGGCGCCGCGCGGGGCCTGCGCCGCCACCGCCTTGAGGAAAGCCTCGGGCGTGGCCCCAAAGGCGAGCGGCTCGATGCGGAGGTCGGCCAGTGCCAGGCCGCCGCGTCCCTTGGGTTCGAGACTCTGGAGGCGCAGGTAGCGCGCCTCGCTCTCCGGGAGACGCAGCAGGTCGCGGCCGCCGTTCCCGTCCACGACCTCGCGGATCGACCGCCAGGTCCGGGCGTCCGGGGAGACCTGGATCGCGTAGTGGCGCGCGTGCCGGCCCGCCACCCAGTCCAGCTCGAGGCCGCCGAACTCCCGGTCGCCGCCCAGGTCCAGCTCCAGCCACGGCCTGAGGTCCTCCGGCTGCGACCACCAGAACGTGGCCGAGTCGCGGTCCGCGGCGAGCGCCGCCGGGTGGTCCGGCCGCGACGAGGAGGCCCGCGCCACCGGCGCCAGGCTGTCGCGCGGTGGCGCCAGCGCCCGCAGCTCCAGCTGGTCCAGCCAGACGGTGCCGCGGCCGCCGCGCCCGGCGGTGATCGCGATCTCGAGGGCGGCGACCCGGGTGATCGTGCCACCCCCGGCCGGCCCCCAGGCGAACGTGATCTGCCGGCGCTTGGTGGTCACGGTCTGCCACCGCCGTGGGAATACGACGTTGCGGCGGTTGCACCACCACACGTTGGCCCCGGTCGAATCGATCAGCTTGAACTCGAGGTGGTTGGCGGGCGCCCGGCCGCGGATCCTGAAGCCGAACGCGTAGTTCTCGGGGAGCGTCAGGGCGATCTCGCGCCGCGCCACCGCGTACCCGCCCCCGCCGGCGAAGCGGAAGTCGATGCGCAGCGCCCGCGCGCCCGGCGCGCCTTGGGCGGAGAGCTTCATCGCGACCCCGTCGGCCGGATGGGCGCTCCAGCGCGAGGCATCCTCGAAGTCGTCGATGAGGACGGGGGTGCCGGCCGCGGGGGTCGCGGTCGCGGGCCTGGCCGCCGCGGGGCCGGCCGCCGCGGCCGCGGGCGCGGCCGCGCTCCAGGCGAGCAGCAGGCCGGCCGCGATGGCCGCGGGCGGCGGGGCGCGGCGCCTCACCCTTTGACGCTCCCCATCAGCACACCCCGGATGTACGAGCGCTGCAGGACCAGGAACAGGATCAGCACCGGGACCACGGTCACCCCCGCGCCGGCCATCATCAGCTCGGTGTCCAGCACGTGCTCGCCGACCAGGCTCGCCAGCGCCACCGGCAGCGTGAACTTGCGCTCGTCGCTCAGGACGATGAGCGGCCACAGGAAGTCGTTCCAGGTGCCGAGAAAGCTGAAGGCGGCCAGCGTGACCAGGATCGGCCGCAGCAGCGGCAGCACGACCCTGCGGAAGATCTGGAACTCGCCGGCGCCGTCCACCCGTGCCGCGTCGAGCAGCTCGTCGGGGATGCCGAGGGCGTACTGGCGGATCATGAAGATGCCGAAGATGCTGGCCAGTGCCGCGATCATGACCCCCCACGGCGTGTTGACCAGGCCCAGGCCCCGCACCATCAGGAACAACGGCAGCATGCCGACCTGGGCCGGCACCACGAGCCCCACGACCAGCAGCTGGAAGACCCGGTCGCGCCCGGCGAAGCGCAGCTTCGCGAACGCGTACCCGGCCAGGGCGTTGATGAACAGCGAGACGATCGTGGTGACGCCGGAGATCAGCAGACTGTTGAGGAAGTTCCGGAGCAGGTTGAGCCGGGTGAACAGCGCCACATAGTGCTCGAGCGTCGGGGTCCTCGGCACCAGCGGCGGCGGCATGGTGTTCGCGGCACCCGGAGGCATGAACGACGCCGAGACCATCCACAGCAGCGGGACCAGCGTCACGATGGCGACGGCCGCGACCGCCGCGTTCACGACCAGCGCGCGAGCGGGGCGGCTCATCGGCGTTCCAGCCGCTGCAGGCGCATCTGCACCAGGGTCGCGACCAGGACGATCGCCAGCAGGATGAAGGCGATGGCCGCGGCGTAGCCCAGCCGCCACCAGCGGAACCCCTGCTCGTACATCAGCAGGATCAGGCTGACGGTGCTGCGCAAGGGCCCGCCCGCGGTCATGACGTAGGGCTCGGCGAACAGCTGGAACTGCCCGATCATCGTCAGCACCCCGACCAGCAGGAACGTCGGCCCGAGCCCCGGCACGGTGATGTGCCGGAAGCGCGCCCAGCCGCCCGCCCCGTCGATCCGGGCCGCCTCGTACTGCTCCTCCGGGATGTTCTGCAGGCCGGCGACGAAGATGAGCATGTTGTAGCCGAAGTTCTTCCACACCGAGAACAGGATGATGGCCGGCATCGCCCAGTGCGGATCGCCGAGCCAGTCGACCGCCGGGAGGCCCAGCCCGCGGAGCGCGAAGTCGATGAGGCCGTAGTGCGGGTGGTAGAGGTAGCGCCAGACGATCGCCACCGCCACCAGCGTGGTCACCACCGGCGAGAACAGCGCCACGCGCAGGACGCTCTTGAAGCGGACCAGGCGCGCGTTGACCAGCAGCGCCGCGCCGAGCGAGGCCAGCACCGACAGCGGCCCGCCCCCCAGGACGAAGGTGAGCGTGTTGCGCAGCGCCCCCCAGAACTCGCGGTCCGAGACGATCTGGGCGTAGTTCCTGACCCCGACGATCCGGGCGACGCTGGGATCGCCGAGGGCATAGATGTCGAAGTCGGTGAAGCTGAGCAGCAGGCCGACCACGACCGGGACCACGAAGAACACGCCGATCAGGCCCAGCGCGGGCGAGACGAAGAGCCAGCCGGCACGCGTCTGGGTGACGTGGGTGCCGCGAGGGTCGGCGCTCATCCCGGCCCCCGACTGCCGCCGCTGCGCCGGTTAAGCCGGCGTGCCGCCAGCCACCGGCGCTTCTCGAGCATGCGGTCCACGTCGCGGTCGTAGTCCGAGAGCACCGAGTCCGGCGCGGCGCCGCCGCGCGCCGCGCGCTCGGCCTGCTCCTGGAGCCGGATCGCGATCTGCTCCCACTCCGGCACCATCGGCCAGGGCGCCACGCGCTCGAGCTGGCGCTGGAAGGACCTCAGATTCGCATCGCCCGCCAGCGAGGGGTCCTGCCACGCCTCGTGCCGCGCGGGCAGGTCCCCGCACAGCCGGTAGAAGCGCGCCTGCTGCGCCGGCCGCGACAGGAACTCGACCAGGCGCCAGGCGGCCGCCTGGTGGCGCGAGGTGCGGAACATCACCAGGCTCGAGCCGCCGGCCATGGACACGCCGGTCGACTCCCCCTCGGGCCCGGGCAGCGGGGCGGTGGCCCAGGCGTCCCGCATCGACGCCGGCAGGCGGCGCTGGAACTCCCCGAGGTTCCAGGGTCCGGTGATGTACATGCTGAAGTAGCCGCGCTCGAACTCCTGGTAGAGGTTGGCGACGTCGTTGTTGGAGACCGGCGGCGCCAGCCCCTCGCGGAACAGGCCCACGTAGAACGCGAACGCCCGGCGGAACTCGGGGCCTGCGAAGGCGCCCCGGGTCCCATCGTCGGCCAGCAGCGGCGAGCCGCACTGGAGCCCCAGGATCATCGGCTGCGTCCACTCGTTGAGCGGCAGGAAGATGGCGAAGCGGTCCGGGCCGACCAGGGCCTTGATCGCGCGCATCGCCGCGTGCCACTCGCTCCAGCTCGTGGGCATGGTGGGGTAGCCGGCGCGGGCCAGGATGTCCTTGCGGTAGAAGAGCAGACGCGTGTCCACGTACCAGGGCACGCCGTAGGGCTCGCCCGCGACCACGTTGGTGGCCCAGATCCCGGGGAAGAAGCCCCAGGGCTTGACCTCCGCCGAGCGCGTGATCCAGGGCCTGAGCGGCTCGAGCGCTCGCAACGCCACGAACTCGGCGATCCAGGTGTTGCCGAGCTGCGCGACGTCGGGGGAGGCGTGCCCGACGTGGGCGGTGAGCAGCTTCTCGTGCGCGGCCGTCCAGGGGATCTGCTGCAGCTCGACCCGGATCCCGGGATTCTCGCGCTCGAAGTCGCGCACCAGTTCGGCGACCACCTCGCCCTCGCGTCCCATGGCCCAGAAGCGCACGGTGGTCGTGGCCGGCGCGGACGGCCGGCAGGCCACGGCGAGCAGCAGTAGGGCCGCGCCCGCAAGGGTGCCCGCCCGCCACGCCGCGCGCGGCGGCTTCGCGGCCCGCCCGCCCGGGATGCGGCTCATGGCGGGGCGGGCGCCCGATCGAGCCAGCCGCCGCGGAAGCCCGCGCGCCTGAGCCCGCGGGTAAGGTGCGGGTTGGTGCGCATCACGCGCCACACGAGCCCGGTGCGCCAGTTCTCGATCATGGCGAGCAACGGGCCCTGGTCGATGCCGAGGCGGTCGGTGTCGAACCAGCCCACCCCCGTGACCACCCGGCCCTGGGGGACCGCGACGGCGGTGTCGAGCGTGGGATTGAGCGCATCCACGAACCCGTAGCGCGAGAAGACGTCGGGGCCGTAGCGCGACCGGATCGCCCGCAGGGCCAGGGCGGTCTCGCGGGGCGCGAAGGGCAGCGAGCCGCCGAGGGCGGCGGGCGAGACCGTGCCGTCGTCGATGACCTCGGTGAAGGAGGCGCCGCGCGCGGCATAGGTGCGGAAGGCCCGCGGGCGGCCGGCGATCGAAACCGTCCCGTCGATCGGACCGTCGCAGGCGGTGAGCCCCCAGAGCGCGCGGCCGTAGCCGCGGAAGCCCTCGGGGTTGGCGATGGCGTAGGCGCGCTGCGCCAGCGTGGCCCGCCTCGCGTTCTCGAAATAGTCCAGGCCCCGCGCGCGCATGGTGTCGTCCTGGATGCCGCGGAAGTCGATCCAGGTGTGCGGATACTGGTGGCCGAACAGGGGTGCGAAGCCGACGTGGGCGAAGCCGTGGAACCTCCCCCAGCGGTAGCCCTGGGTGAACGCCCCCCACGTCTCGGGCCCCACCGGATGGGTCGTCGACCCCAGCGCCAGGACGTGCAGCAGCAGCGCCTCGTCGTAGCCGCGCCAGTCGTAGGGCAGGAAGCCGCGCTCCGGGGTCCAGCCCAGCGACAGCGTCGGCGGCCGGGTCCGGATCCAGGACCAGTCCACCCGCGCGTACAGCGACTCGGCCAGCGCGCGGACCTGCGCCTCGCGGGGATCGCTGCGGTCGAAGTACGACTGGCAGAACAGGGCGCCCGCGGTCAGCAGGGCGGTGTCCATCGGGGACAGCTCGACGGTCTCGAAGCGCTGGCCGGTCTTGGGGTCGAGGAAGTGATAGAAGAAGCCGCGGTAGCCCGTGATCCCGGAGGCCGCGGAGTCCTGGCGCGCCTGCCAGAAGAACCGCAGCGTCCGCAGCACCCGCTCGGCGGCCTGCGCGCGCGTCACCCAGCCGCGCTCGGCGCCGATCGGATAGGCGGTGAGGGCGAAGCCGACCGCGCCGACGCTCACGAACGAGCGGGTCGGCGCCCGGTCCGGGGTCAGTCCGGTGCTCGAATCGCTGAGCTCCCAGAACCAGGCGAAGGTGCCACGCTCGAGCGTGTCGAGGAAGGCGATGGTCGGAGCCGGCAGCGCGACCCGGGCCTGAGCGCCGCCCGCGCCGCGCGGCTCAGGCGCCGCCGCCGCCGCGGCCTCCAGCGCCAGACCGAGCAGGAGTGCCGCGATCGCCCCTAAGAGCCTCACGTCCTCAGGCCCCCGCGCGGGGTCGCGGCGACCGCGCGGCGACGCTCCCAGCGCGGACGCGAGCCCGCCCGGCCCGGCGGCTGGGATCCGCACGACCGGCGCACCACCAGCGTGGTGGACAGGATCTGGTGCCGGGCGCTGCCGCCGGCGGCCTCGGCGGATCCGAGCAGCAGCTCGACCGCGCGCTGTCCCAGCTGGAGCATGTCCACGTGAACGGTCGTGAGCGGCGGGGTGAGGAAGCGGGCCATGGGCACGTCGTCGAACCCGGCCACGGCCAGATCCTCGGGCACGCGGACCCGCGCATCCTGGAGCGCCCCCAGCACGCCGATGGCGGTGTAGTCGTTGGCCGCCACGATGGCGTCCGGTCGGGGCTTGCGCTTGAGCAGCACGGCGGCGCCCTCGTAGCCCGAGCGCTCGGTGAAGTCGCCCAGGATCTCCAACTCCGGCGACGGCTCGAGGCCGTGGTCGCGCAAGGCCGAGCGATAGCCCTCGAGCCGCTGGCGGGCGTCGATGTTCCGCTCCGGCCCGGTGATGGTCGCGATGCGCCGGTGCCCGAGCCCGAGCAGATGCCGCACCATGGCGCGCGCCCCGTCGACATTGGCGATCGAGATGCTGTCGTGCCCGGGGAGCTCGATCTCGGGGGTGAGCAGCACCGTCCTGGCGCCCACGCCGCGGGGATGGAGCGCGCGGGAGGCGTCCACGCCGGGGGTCATGACGATGAGCCCGTCGACGCGGCCCCGGACCGCGCGGAGCGCGGCCATGAGGTCCGCCTCGGTCGAGGCGTAGCTCGAGACCAGCAGGTGCAGGTGCCTCAGGCGCGCGGCCTGGTCGATGCCCCGGATCACCTCGGAGAAGAACTCGCCGTGCAGATCGGGAAGCAGGACGACCACGCGGACCCGGGTGGCCTCGCGGACGCGGGGGCTCTCGTTGAACACGCGCGAGACCGTGGCGACCGACACCTTGCTGGCCCGCGCCACGTCGCGAATCGTCACCATGAGCGCCTCTCGATCGGGGCCGGGCGCACGCCGCCCGGCCGCACTACCGGACCAGGATCCCCTTGCTCAGCACCTCGCGGCCGCCGGCCTCAAGGCGGAACCAATAGACGCCGGCCTTCCGGCCATCACCCCGGAAGATCTCGGTGTGCTCCCCGGCCTCCGTCCAGGCCTCGCGCAGCCGCGCCACCTCGCGTCCCTCGAGGTCGTAGACCGCCAGCCGCGCCGGCCCCGCGGCGGCGAGCCGGAAGTGGACGCGGGTGAAGGCGGTGAAGGGATTGGGGCTGCTCGAGAGCACCGGCCGGTCCTGGGCGGTCCGCGGCGGCGGC
>VBPB01000024.1:13423-17448 GCA_005893365.1 Candidatus Eiseniibacteriota bacterium | reverse complement strand
GGTCCGCCAGCATGCTGCGCTGCGAACCCTCGAGCAGCGCGCTGTGGACCCCGAGGCCCACGAACGCCGCGAGCACCGAGGCGGGGGTCGCCCGCCACGCCAGCACCGCGTAGCACGCCGCGAACGAGAGGTAGGCCGCGAGCAGCAGCGGCCGGCGGCCGATGCGGTCCGAAAGGTGCCCGAGCGGCCAGGCGAGCAGCGCGTAGACCAGGTTGTAGACCATGTAGACCAGCGGCACCTGCGTGGCATCGAACGCCTGGCCCGCGCGCAGCAGGACGAACGCCATGCTGCTGCCGGCGAGCGAGAACACGCCGGCGACGATCAGGAATCGGTGCGCCGCGGGCCCCAGGCCGCGCAAGTCGCCCAGCAGCGAGCGGCCGGGGCGCGGCGCGAGGCGCGGGGCACTCACGAACCCCGCGAGCACCACCAGCGCGAGGGCGGCCGGGACCGCGGCGAGCAGGAAGACGCGCCGCACCTGGCCGGGCCAGGCGCGCAGCAGCGCAAAAGCCGCGAGCGGCCCCAGGGCGGCGCCGAGTGTGTCCAGCGCGCGGTGCAGGCCGAAGGCCCGGCCGATCTGGTCGGGCTTGACCGAGTCGGCGATGAGCGCGTCGCGCGGGGGATTGCGCAGGCCCTTGCCGACGCGATCGGAGAAACGCAGCCCCAGCACCGCGCCCCACGAGGCCGCGAGCGCCATCGAACCCTTGGCCACGGTCGAGAGGCCGTAGCCGAACAGCATGAACGCCTTGCGCCGGCCGATCCGGTCCGAGAGCCAGCCCGAGAAGATGCGCAGCACGGTGGCGGTGCACTCGGCCACGCCCTCGATGACGCCGAGGCTCGCCACCGAGGCGCGCAGCGTGCCGGTCACGAACCCCGGCAGCACCGGGACGATCATCTCGGTCGAGACGTCGGTGAGCAGCGAGGTGAAGCCGAGCGCCACGACGTTGCGGCCGGTCGCGGGGGCGCTCGCCGGAGGCGGCGTGGGGACGGTCGCTGCCGCGGGGCTCGGCACTACTTCGGGTCCTGCACCTCGATCGGGCCCAGGCCGTCGAGCGCCTTCTTCGCCACCTCGGGGTTCGAGACCACCAGGATGCGCAGGTCGTCGACGCAGAAGTAGGATTTGAGCGCCCTTCGGCAGTCGGTCATCGTCACCGCGTTCACCCGGTCGTTGAAGGTCTCGACGTACTTGGGATCGAGCCCGTAGAACTCGATGTCGATGAGCTGCTCGGCCAGGGCGTCGGGCGCCTGGAGCCCGAGCGGGAACTGCCCGGTCAGGTAGCGCTTGGCCTTGGCCAGCTCCTCCTCGCTCGGCCCGGTCTCGAGCAGGCTCTTCACCACCTTGAGCGTCTCGTCGATGGTCTTGCGCAGGGTCTCGTTCTTGGTGAAGGTGCTGATGCGGAACGTGCCCGCGTTGCGGAACATCCCGAACCGGCTCGAGATGCTGTAGGTGAGCCCCTGCACCACGCGGATCTCGTTCACGAGCCGCGAGGTGAAGCCGGCGCCGAGGATGGTGTTGGCGACGGTAATCGGATAGTAGTCGGGGTGGTTGCGCGGCACGCCCATGCAGGCGAGGCGGATCTGGGTCTGTGTCACCTCGGGCTTGTTGACGATGAGCACCGCGCGCCCCGGCGGCTCCGGCACCGGGCGGTAGGCGTCGCCCGGCTTCTCGCCCGAGGCCTTCCACCCGGCGAAGGCGGCCTCGAGGGCCGCGAGCACCGCCTGCGGCTCGACGTCGCCGACCACCGCGAGCACGGCGTTGTCGGGGCGGAAGTAGCGGGCGTGGAAGGCGACCACGTCGTCGCGCGTCAGCGCCCCCACCGTCTTCTCCCAGCCGATGGTCGGGTGGGCGAGCGGGCTCTTGCCGAGCAGGAAGGGCCCCAGCGCCTGGGTGGCGACCGTCCCGGGGTCGTCCCTGGCGCTGGCGATGGCCCCCAGCGCCTCGTCCTTCTTGCGCGCGAACTCCTCGGCCGGGAAGGTCGGGGCGACCGTGATGTCGCGCAGCAGCGCGAGGCCGGTGGCGACGTCCTTCTTGAGCACCTCGCAGGTCATCACCTCCTGCTCGGTTCCGGCGCTGGCGTCGAGCGAGCCGCCGACGAAGGCGATCTCCTCGGCGATCTGCTGGGCGTTGCGGGACCCCGCGCCCTGGGTCAGCAGGTCGGCGGTGAGGCTCGCCAGCCCCTCCTTGCCGGCCGGGTCGTTGACCGAGCCGGCGCGCACCATGAGCCGGAAGTCCACGAGCGGCAGCCGCCGCGTGGGCATGACGAACACCGTGAGGCCGTTCTTGAGCGTGGTGCGCGAGTAGGCGGGCAGCTGGAGCGGCGCGGCGTGCGCCGGGGCGGCCACGAGCAGCGCGGCACCGGCCAGCGCCAGCGCGGCGACCGGTTTGAACGCGCGTCGGCGGAGCGCGGCGGGGACGGCGTTCGGCATGGCGGGTCCCTTCGGACTCATGGGGAGCGGATGCGTGCGGGGCGGCACGATCCGGCGGGCGCGCATCACGGGTGCGCCTGCGCCGACGGCTCGCTCTCGGGCTTGAGCGTCACCACGGTGCGGCGCTGCGGCTGGAAGATCTGTTGCGCCACGCGCCGGCAGTCCTCGAGCGTCACCGCCCGGTAGCGGTCGATGGTGCGGAAGAGGGCGTTGTAGTCGCCGAAGACGTGCTCATAGAAGGCGAGCTGCTCCCCCACGCCGTTGTTGGTCTTGAGCGACTTGACGAACCCGGCCTCGAGCAGGTTCTTGGCCTTCTGCAGCTCGCGCTCGGTCGGGCCGTTCTTGGCCAGCGTGTCGATGACCGCGTCGAGCGCCTTGAGTCCCTCCTCGGCGGTCCGGCCCGGCTTCATCTCGACGTACAGCTCGAACAGCGTCGGGGCCAAGCGCGTGCGGAAGAAGCTGCTGGCGCTCAGCGCCATCTGGCCCCGGTAGACCAGCGGCCGTCCGAGAGGATCGACGAGAGCACGTCCAGCACGTAGACGTCGCCGCTCGCGACCCCGGGCGCCTTGTAGCCCACCTGGAAGCTCACGGTCTCGGCGGGGTAGTGCACCTCGGCGCGCCGCTCCCCCTTCTGCTCGGGCTCGGAGTCCACCGGGGGCGCGGGCGGCGGCTGCGCCGGGATGGCGCCGAAGGCGTCTTCGATCTGGCGCATCGCGGTGGCGGTGTCGAAGTCGCCGGTGAGCACCAGGATGCAGTTGTTGGGCGCGTAGTGGATACGGAAGTACTCGATCATCTCGTCGCGGGTGATGTGGTTCAAGTCGCCCATCCAGCCCACGACCGGCCAGTGGTAGGGCGAGGCCACGAACGCCCCGGCGTAGAGCTGCTCGTCGAGCAGCCCGGCGATGTCGTTGTCGGTGCGGAGCCGGCGCTCCTCCTTGACCACCTCGAGCTCGCTCTTGAGCTGCTCGGGCAGCAACGACAGCGCCGCCATGCGATCGGAGTCGAGCCGGAACACCACCTCCAGCCGGTCGGAGGCGATGTCCTCGTAGTAGGCGGTCATGTCGCGGTCGGTGAACGCGTTCGAGTAGCCGCCGTTCGATTCGAGGATCTTGTCGTATTCCTTGGGTGGCACGTTCTTCGAGCCGTTGAACATCATGTGCTCGAAGTAGTGCGAGATGCCGGTGATGCCGGGCCGCTCGTCGCGCGAGCCCACCTTGTACCACTGCCAGAAGGTGCAGGCGGGCACACTGTGATCCTCGTGGGTGAGCACCACGAGACCGTTCTTGAGCGTGTGGCGCTCGACCTTGAGCGTGGCGGGCGTGAGCGCGGGGCCGGCGGGTGCGGCGGCGGCCGGACGGGCGGGCTTCGCCTTCGCGGCGGCGAGCGCCGGTGCCGCCGCGAGCAGGAGCGCCAACGGCAGGGCGAGCCTGGCATGGGGAACGCGTCGCATGGAGCCTCCGTCGGGACGTGACGCCGGGTGGGAAGAACCGCAAGTCTATCGGCCGCCCCCGGGGGGTTCAAGGCATGCGCATCGCCGCGCCTGGCGCGGCGCCAGGACTAGGTCCGCACGGGTCACATCGCAAACGGCTTGACGATGACCC
>VBPB01000024.1:0-13390 GCA_005893365.1 Candidatus Eiseniibacteriota bacterium | reverse complement strand
CTTGGCGCTCGGCGGGGCCGCGAGCCCCTCCAACTCCCGCTCGGCCTGGGCGCGTTCGGACGGCTGGCTCCAGGTCGCGCGCAGCGCGCGCCGGAGCGTCGCCCGCGCGCTGTCGGCCTCGCCCGCCGAGGCCTGCGCGCGCGCCAGCGCCGCCAGCACCTCGCCCCGCGCCGGGTAGAGCGCCACCGCGCGGCGCGCCACCGGCAGCGCCGCCTCGGGCCGGCCCGCCATGCTCTCGTGGTCCGCGAACTCGATCAGGCTCAGGCCGTCCATCGGCGCCAGCGTCACGCTGCGCGCGAAGGCGGCCGTCACCGCGCCGCGGACCGTGGTGTCCCCCTCGGCCTCGCGCGCCCCGAGCGCCCGCGCCAGGATGAGGTGGTTCTCGGCGCGCGCGGGTGCCAGCGCCACGGCGCGGCGTGCCGCGGCCGCGGCCTCGCCGAGCAGGGCCGCGTGCTCGGGCGTCACGGTGGTGAGCCAGAGGAGCGCTTCGGCGTCCATGCGCCACAGCCGGTCGTCGCCGGGGGCGAGCGAGACGGCGTAGCGCGAGGCCTGGACGGCGCGCGGCGGGTCGCGGGTCATGAACGCCTGCGCCGCCGAGGCGGCCCGCGACGCGCGCAGCTCGGTGAAGCCCCACACGAGCGCGACCAGCGCGACCGCGGCCGCGGCGATGCGCGCGGCCCCGCGGCGGGGCCCAAGCGGCGGCGGCTCGCCACGGCGGGCGCCGGCCGCGCCGCGCCGGCCGCCCGCGTCGGCCCGGTGCCGGGCGGGGGGCGCGTGGCCCGCGGTCGGCTCGCTCACGGCGCGGGTTCCCGGCTCGGCCGCCTCGGCCGCCGTCGCGAGCAGCGCCGAGATCAGCACCAGCATCAGCGCCCCGGTGATCCCGAGCGCGCCGAAGGCGCCCGCCACCGCGAGGGCCGCGAGCGCGCCGATGCCGGCGGGGACCAGTGCCGGGTCCGGCGCCTGCGCGCGCCCGCGCCAGGCCGTGACCGCCGCCGCCGCCAGGGCCACCGCCCAGGCGATGGCCACGAGCAGGCCCGCGAGGCCGCGCGTCGCCAGCGTGTGCAGGTAGATCGAGTGGGCATGGAACGGCAGTCCGGTCCACTCGACCCGCCAGTACTCGGGCGTCTGGAAGCGCGGGAACACCATCTCGAAGGCGTCCGGCCCCTGGCCCACCAGCGGCCGCTGCCGCCAGGCCGCCAGGGCGGCGCGCCAGTACTCGATGCGGCTGGCGCCGCTGCCCTCGCCTGAGACCGTCTCGGCCGAGCGCAGCGCGACCAGGTTCCAGACCGCAGCCATCGTGATCACCACCCCGGCCCCCGCGGGCGCCGCACCGGCGAGCCCGAGCGCGCGCGGCGAACGCCGCGCCGTGCCCCGCTCGCGGAGTGCCAGCCCGATGGCGGTGGCGAGGCCCAGGCCCAGCGCCAACCACGCGGCGCGCGACAGCGTGAGGCAGGCGACGGCGGCGAGCAGCCCCGCCGCCATGGCGCGCAGCCAGCCGCGCGCGCCGCGCTCCCCCGCCACCGCCAGCGCCACGCCGAGCGAGGCGGTGGCGGCAGCCAGGACGCCGAGCAGGTTGGCCTTCCCGAGTGTGGCGAAGGGCCGCACGTAGCCCCCGGGGTACACCGCGACGCGCTGCCAGAGGATCGGGTCCGCGCCCGCGATCTGGACCAGGGCGTAGAGCCCGACCAGGGCCGCGGCCGCCAGCATCAGGTCGAGGGCGCCGCGCACGCGGCCGCGGCGCGCGAAGGCGTCCCGCGCGGCGAAGTAGAGCCCCGCGAGGGCGGCCGAGGTGAGCAGTCCCTCGCGCTGGCGCGGCTCGCCGAGCAGGCTCACCCGCGGCGACACCGAGAGCGCGGTGGTGACGACCTCGACCGCGAGCCAGGCCACCACGGCGCGGTCGAGCGCGCGCCAGCGGCGCGGGCGGCCGGCGAGCCCGGCCACGGCGCTCAGGGCGAGGGCGCCGAGCCCGCACACCCGCACCGCCTCGACCTTGGGTGCTTCGAACTGCTCGAGCAGCCCGGGCATGAAGAACCCCATCGAGAACAGCAGGGCAGCCCCGACCCAGAGCATGGCGTCGGACTCTAGCCGCGGCGCGAGGGGCTCACAAGCCGCGCCGGACGGACGAGGACCCGTGCGCGGCCCGCCGCGATCGCGGGCCCCGCGGCGTCGCGACGCCGTGCCCGCGCCGGCCCGGAATGGTTTCTCGCCTTGTTCCACCGCGCAGTGCCGCGCTAGATTGCGGGTTCGCGCGCAGGGTGCGGCGCTCGCGTCCCACGTCCCGCCCCTGCCCCTTTCTCACGGCGCACCAGCGAGGGTCGTCCGATGCCCGAGACCCGCCGAACGCCGGGCTGGCTGCCGGTCGCGGCCGTCGCCGTGATGCTGGCGGGCGCCGCCCTCACCGGGCTCTTCCAGCATCCGCGCCACCTGCTGAGCCTGGCGCGGGCCCTGGTCCCCCCGGCGGCGAGCTTCGCGGACCTGCCCGGGGCGGCGGCGTGGTCGCTGCTGCGCCTGACCGGCGCCTACCTGGCCTCGCTGATCTTCTCGTGGATCGTGGCCTACCGGGCGGCCACCCGCCCCGCCGAGGCCCGCTGGATCCTGCCGCTGCTCGACGTGGGCCAGTCGGTGCCGGTGCTGGGCTTCTTCCCGGCGGCGATCTACGTGTTCGTGGGCGGGCTGGGCGGCGGGCGGCTGGCCCTCGAGCTGGCGGCGATGTTCCTGCTCTTCACCAGCATGGCCTGGAACATCGCCTTCGGCATCTACGAGGGGCTCACCACCATCCCGTTGGAGACGCGGACCGCGGTCCAGAGCCTCGGCGTGCGCGGCGCCCTGCTGTGGCGCTCGCTGCTGCTGCCGGCCTGCGTGCCGACCATCGTCTACAACAGCATCCTGTCCTGGACCAACGGCTGGTACTTCCTCATCGCCAGCGAGATCATCGCCGCCGGGCCGGTGAAGTACGACCTGCCCGGGCTGGGCAGCATCCTCTCGCTGGCGTTCGCGCACGGGGACCTCAAGCTCGCGACCGCCGCCCTCATCACGCTCATCACCGTGGTGCTGGCGATCGAATACCTGGTCTGGCGCCCGGTGCGGGCGTGGTCGCGCCGGTTCCGGTACGACAGCCAGCCGAGCGAGTCCGCCGAGGAGACCTTCCGCATGCCCGACTTCGGCCTGCCGACCCTGCTGCGCCCGCTGCGCACCGCGGGGCGCGCGCTGGGGCGCCGGCTGCCGCTCGCCGAGGCCAACCGCGGCATGGCGGCGGCGGCGCGGGCCTGGGCCAAGGTGTGGCACATCGCGCGCTGGCCGGTGTGGGCGGGGCTCGCGGTCTGGGGGGCGCTCGCCATCGTCGGCATGGTGCGGGCCCTGCTGCCGCCGTGGCCGCACGAGGCCGCCACGCTCCCGCTCGCCCTGCTGTTCTCCTTCCTGCGCATCAATGCCGCCTACGTGCTGGCGCTGCTCTGGATCATCCCGGTCTCGCTGTGGGCGAGCGACCATCCGCGCGGGGTGCGCGTCCTCTCGACGGTGGCGCAGGTCGGCGCGTCGCTGCCGGCGACGGCGTTCTTCCCGGTGCTGGTCGCCCTGCTGGTCGGGCGCTTCGGCGGCGTCGGCATGGAGATGATCTCGGTGGCGCTGGCCCTGACCGGGATGCAGTGGTATCTGCTGTTCAACATGCTCTCGGGGGTGCAGCGCGTGGCGGCAGATCCATCGCCAGCTCGTGCTGCCCGCCTGCATGCCCTCGCTGGTCACCGGCAGCGTGGTGGCATGGGGCGGCACCTGGAACGCGCTCATCCTCTCCGAGTACGTCGACTATCGCGGCCATGTCTACCAGGTGACCGGGGTCGGGGCGCTGCTCAACCGCGCCACCTTCCAGACCGGCAACCGCACGCTGCTCTTCCTCTCGCTCGCCGCCCTGGTCGTGACCGTGGTGGCGTTCAACCGCCTGGTGTGGGACCGGCTCTACCGGCACGTCGCCCACCGCTACCTGCTGGAGGGCTGAAGTGCTCGAGCTGCGTCACGTCACGATGTCGTTCAACGACCGCGGCCGTCCGGTCACGGTCCTGGACGACATCAACCTCGAGATCCCCGACCGACAGTTCGTCGCCATCGTCGGCCCGTCGGGCGCGGGCAAGTCGATGCTGCTGCGGCTCATGATGGGGCTCATCGCCCCCACCTCGGGCGCGGTGCTGAGCCAGGGCCAGCCGCTCGCCGGCGTCAATCTGCGGGCGGCGATGGTGTTCCAGTCGTTCGCGCTGCTGCCGTGGCTGACGGTGCAGGCCAACGTCGAGATCGGCCTCAAGGCGCGCGACCTGCCGGAGGAGGAGGCCAAGCGGCGCGCGGCCGCCTACCTCGACAAGGTGGGGCTCGACGGCTACGAGGAGGCCTATCCCGCCGAGCTCTCGGGCGGCATGAAGCAGCGCGCCGGGCTGGCGCGTGCGCTCGCGGTCGAGCCGGACCTCCTGTTCATGGACGAGCCGTTCGCCGGACTCGATCCGCTCACCTCCGCCAACCTGCGCGAGGAGGTGCTGACGCTCTGGTCCGACCACGAGATGCCGGTGCACACCGTGGTGATGGTGACCCACATCATCGAGGAGGCGGTGCTGATGGCCGACCGCGTGATCGTGCTCGGCTCGCGCCCGGGGCGGGTGGCCGCCGACCTGCCCATCCCGCTCGAGCGGCCGCGCAACAAGCGCGACGAGGGCTTCGACCGGCTGGTCGACTCGATCTTCGAGAAGATCGTCTGATGGTCCCGCACCCGCGCATCGGCCCGCTGGTGCTGGATCGGCTCTCGCCCGGCGACCTGCCCGAGGCCTTCGGCTGGCTCGACCGTGACCCGGTGCTCAACGTCTACCTGATCGCGCTGCTGCTGCGCGACGCCCTGGCCGCCCCGCGCGACGAGTACTGGGGCGTGCGGCGCGACGGCGAGCTGACCGCCCTGCTGCACATCGGCAACCCCTCGGGGGCGGTGCTCCCGCTCGGCGATGATCCGGCGGCGCTGCGCCTGATCGCCGAGCGGGTGCGGCTGCGGCTGCCGGCCCTCCCCCGCCGCTTCCAGGTGATCGGTCCGCGCGCGGCCGTCCTGGCCACGCTCGAGCCGATCGCCCGCGCCGGGTTGAGCCCGCGGCTCGAGCGGCGGCAGGTCTACATGGCGCTCGAGCCCCGGGCGCTGCCGCCGTTCCCGCGCCTGCCCGAGTTGACGACCGCCCGTCCCGAGGACTTCGAGCTGCTCCACGAGAGCGGGGCGCGGCTGCGGCGCGAGGAGCTGGAGGAGGATCCCCGCCAGGTCGACCCGGCCGGCTACCGGCGGCGGGTCGAGGAGGAGTGCCGCGACGGCCACGCCTGGCTGTGGCGGGACCAGGCGGGGCTGTGCTTTCGCGCCAGCGTCAGCGCCATCACCGGCGATGCCGCCCAGGTCTCGGGCGTCTACACGCCGCCCGAGCGCCGCGATCAGGGGCTGGCGCGGCGGGGGCTCTCGGAGCTGTGCGCGCGCTTGTTCGAGCGCAGCCGCGCGGCCTGCCTGTTCGTCAACGACTTCAACGCGCCGGCGCTGGCGCTCTACCGCCGCCTCGGGTTCGTCGAGCGCGCGGCGTGGTACTCGGCGTTCTTCGACACCGGCCGCTAGGCTGTGCCTGCAGACGGCCGAATGGCTGCGTTGCGCGGTCGGCTCTCGCGGGTACCCCGCCCTCGGCCGTCTGCAGGCACAGCCTAGTCGCCACCGCCCCAAGTCCCCGGCGCCGAGTTCGCGCTTGCTCCGCCCGCGCCGATTTGGGACGGTCCTCCGACAGGGAGGTCGATCGTGAAGAACGTCCTGGTGGCCGCGCTGATCGTCGCGGCCCTTGGCGCCGGCGCACCAGCCGGTGCGCAGGTCTTCGGCCAGTTCACCAACGCCGCCACCCTGCCGGTCAACGGGCACCTGTTCGGCGCCTACCTCAACGCCAGCAAGAACGTCACCGGCGGGCTGGCGCAGCTGCGGCTGAGCTTCTACCCCAACCTCGACTTCGGCTTCCATGGCGGCCTGTCGCGTCTCGACCTGGGCCCGGGGACGGGGACCACGACCACGCTGCGGGTCGGGGCCGACGTCCGCTGGCAGGTGGCCCACGCCAATCAGGGCTCGGCGGTGGACATCGCCACCGGCGGGGCGCTGGGCGTCGAGACCGCCGACCACCTCAAGGTCGTGACCCTGGGGCCCTCAGTCGTGGCGAGCCGCGAGCTGGGAGGCGGGGCCATCGTCCCCTACGGAGGGGCCGCCCTGCTGTTCAGCAGCCGCGACGTCTTCGCCCGCGAGGCCACCGACCTCTCGCTGCCGCTCAGACTCGGCATGGAGGCTCGTTTCGCCCCGGAGCTGCGGATCGTCGCTGAGCTGCAACTGCTTGTCGCGGACAGGTATAACGACGATGTGGCATTCGCCGCCGGGGTCAACCTGCCGTTCTAGGCGGCAAGCCGCCTCAGGGGTCTACCCAATGAACATATGGGCAGTCGCCGCCGGGCTATCCCGCTATCAATATTGGCCACAATGCGATGCCGATCTCCTGGACCCCGATTCAACGGCCTTGTCGCTCCCGCGAGACGGTGCTAGCGTTCCGCGCCCTCGGTGGACGGGACGTGATCGCCTCCCACCCGGGACCAGGCCGAAACCATTTCAAATCGTTGCTCTTTTTCGTCTTGAACGCGACCCACGCACCGCGTTCTCGAGGGGCCTTCTGCCCCCTGGCGGGCCGTTCCGACCGGGTTGTGGAAAGGTTGTGGAGGAGAGGAGGCTCAACCAGAGATAACCCGTTATCATCGATGCGCTTATGGCGCTGACTCCCAGTGTTGATAAGCTGCACCAGAACTTTGCACATAGACACGCGCCACGCGGCCCGCAGCCACGGTTGAACCTCGGTTCCCGTCGCCTCGAACCCTGTGGGGAATCCCCCGACCTTTTCACTGCAAGGATCGCACTAATGGCCGTCCAGCCGGAGCTGCCGGAGCCGACAACTGAGCTCTGGGGGCAGGTGCTCGCGGCGGTACAGGTCAAGCTCGAGACCCAGCAGGCGTTCGACACCTGGCTCAAGCCGATCGTGCCGTTGAACCTCACCCCCCAACTCGTCGAGCTCGAAGTCCCCAACCAGTTCTTCATCGATTGGATCCACCAGTACCACCTCGGTCCGTTGCGCCAGAGCCTCCGCGAGGTCCTGGGCGCCGACCCGGAGGTGCGCTTCTCGGCGCGCGAGCGCACCTCGACCACCCCCGCCCCGGAGTCGCCCACCCCGGTGGCCCTCCCCGCGCCGCCCCCCGCCCCGGCCGCACCGCGCGGCGACCGGACCTGGCTGGATAGCCGGCTCAACCCGCGGCTCACCTTCGGCAGCTTCGTGGTGGGCAGCAGCAACGCGTTCGCGCACGCGGGCTGCCGCGCGGTGGCGGAGCGGCCCGGCGACGCCTACAACCCGCTGTTCATCTTCGCCGGCTCGGGCCTGGGCAAGACCCACCTGCTCCACGCCATCGGCCACGCCGTCCGCACCGACCGCCCGGGGGCCCGGGTCTACTACGTCTCGGCCGAGCGCTTCACCAACGAGATGATCTACTCGATCCAGCACGCCCAGACGCTGGCGTTCCGGAACAAGTACCGGAACGTGGACGTGCTGCTGATCGACGACATCCAGTTCCTGGCCGGCAAGGAGAGCACCCAGGAGGAGTTCTTCTACACGTTCAACACGTTGCGCGACGCGCACAAGCAGGTGGTCGTCACCGCCGACAAGGCCCCCAAGGACATCCCGATGCTCGAGGAGCGGCTGACCTCGCGCTTCAACCAGGGCCTGGTGACCGACATCAAGCAGCCGGACGTGGAGACGCGCATGGCGATCCTGCGCAACCGGCTGGAGCAGGACGGCGGCGGCGTCAAGCTCCCGGACGACGTGCTGCTGCTGATCGCGGACCGGGTCCGCAACAACATCCGCGACCTCGAGGGATGCCTGGTGCGCGTGCTGGCGCTGGGCTCCCTGCTGCACCAGGAGATCACGTTGGCACTCGCCGGCGAGGTGCTGCAGCACTACGTCAATCCCGAGCCCGACCAGATGACGCCCGAGCGCATCCTCACCGCGGTCGCGGACCGCTTCGGGGTCAAGCTCGACGCGTTGTGCGGTCACCGGCGCACGCAGACCATCGCGCTGCCGCGTCAGGTCGCGATGTACCTCATGCGCCAGCTCACCGACCTCTCGCTGGTCGAGATCGGCCGCACCTTCGGTGGCCGTGACCACACGACGGTGATGTACGCCTGCGAGAAGGTGGGCCGCCTGCTGCGCGAGGACCTGGCGCTGGCGGACAAGGTGAATGGCCTGATCTCGACACTGGCGTCGGGATGAGGTGTGGAAGACCGGGTGAGGGATGGGGAGGGTTCGGGAGTGGCTCACCCGGTCCGAGACGGCGGTGGAATCAGGGGCCGGTTTCCCACCGTCCGCCGGCACCATCCATCACGTTACCGCGTAATCAGTTGTGCGTCGGATCGGAGGGCTATCCACAAACCCCACAGCCCCTACGGTGACTAACTTCTTTCTTATTGAATAACAAAGACTTACAAGAATAGAAAAGCCTTGAGATTGGCCTCTCGGCTCCCTAGAATGCACCCCGACGCGAAAACCGCCCCTGGACGACCCCATACGAAGGCTTGGAACTCATGTCCGGACTTGAACTTCCCACACGTCAGGGAGTGACCCCGATGGATTTCGTGATCGAGCAGGGTGACCTGGCCTACGCGGTCGGCAAGGCGTTCGCCTCGGTCTCGGCGAAGAGCCCGATGCCGCTGCTCTCGTGCCTGCTGCTGGAGGCGGACAAGAGCGGCCTGCGGGTCACCGGCAGCGACCTGGACGTCACCACCGCGGTCACCGTGCCGTGCTCGGTGAGCGCGGTCGGCAAGGTGGCGGTCTCCGCCCGCCACTTCAACGACGTGGTCCGGAAGATCCCGCGCGGCCCGCTCAAGGTCAGCATCGCCGGCGAGCAGTGCGAGGTGCGCTACGGCGACGGCAAGGGCTGGTCGCGCTTCCCGGTCCAGGACGCCTCGGACTTCCCGCGCATTCCCGAGCTCAAGGCCGAGCACCAGGCCACGCTCGAGGGCGATGCCCTGGCGCGGCTGATCACGCGCTCGTCCTACGCCGCCTCGAGCGACGCCACCCGCCCCAACCTGAGCGGGGTGTTCGTGCAGGCGGGCGAGAAGCAGGTGACCTTCGTCGCCACCGACGGCCACCGGCTCGCCAAGGCCTCGCGCAAGGGGGCCTACGGCGGGCTCGGCAAGGACGGCGTGATCATCCCGAGCCGGGCGCTCGCCGCGGTCAACCGCACCGCCGAGGAGGCGACCGGCCCGGTGGCGATCGAGATCGCCACCGGCCGCAACCACGCGGGCTTCACCACCCAGGTCGGCTCGTTCCGGGTGCAGATCCTGACCCGGCTGATCCAGGGCGCCTACCCGAACTACGAGCAGGTGATCCCCAAGAACAATCCGCGCGAGCTCAAGGTCAAGCGCGACGAACTGCTCGAGGCGGTCGACATCGTCGCCTCGCACGCCGACAACGTCACGCGCCAGGTGCGCTTCGCGGCCTCGCCGGGCAGCCTGGGCATCTCGTCGGCGACCGAGCTGGGCGCGGGCGAGCACAAGGTGAGCGCGGAGTTCACGGGCGAGCCGATGGAGATCGGCTACAACGCCACGTATCTCATCGACCTGCTCAAGAGCATCGAGACCGAGCAGGTCCTCTTCCGGCTCAACAACGCGCTGGCCGCCGGGGTGGTGGAACCCGTCGGGGGACTTAAGCAGGCCGAGGAAGAGCTGTTGTGTCTGGTGATGCCGCTGCGGTTGCCCGACGCGGCGGGTTGAACGTGCAATCCATCTCGGGCGTGCTGCCGACGCTCCTCCGGGAGCTCGGCCTCGAATCCGGCATCATGGGCTGGCGCGCGGTCAGGGAGTGGCCGGACGCCGTGGGACCCCAGGTCGCCCGCCGGGCACGCGCCGTGAGCTTCCAGGATGGCACGCTGGTCGTGGAGGTCGAAGGATCGGCCTGGCTCCAGGAACTCAGCATGCTCAAGCGTGAGCTGGTGCGCCAACTGAACCGGCACCTGGGCGCGCGCCATGTGCACGACATCCGTTTCCTGTACACCCGCGGAGGGATCCAGCGGTGAAGACGACGGAAGGAGAGGCCAGCTTGACGGCGGAACCGAAGGGGCACCACTACGACGCCACCAGCATCCAGGTCCTCGAGGGCCTGGAGGCGGTCCGCAAGCGCCCCGCCATGTACATCGGCGATATCGGCGTGCGCGGGCTCCACCACCTGGTCTACGAGGTGGTGGACAACTCGGTCGACGAGGCGCTCGCCGGGCACTGCACCGAGATCTCGGTGACCATCGAGACCGACGGGTCGTGCACCGTGCGCGACAACGGGCGCGGCATCCCGGTCGACATGCACGCCACCACCAAGAAGCCGGCGCTCGAAGTGGTCATGACCACCCTGCACGCGGGGGGGAAGTTCGACGACAAGTCGTACAAGGTCTCGGGCGGCCTCCACGGCGTGGGCGTGTCGGTGGTCAACGCGCTCTCGGAGTGGTGCGAGGTGGAGGTGCTCAAGGACGGGCAGCTCTACACGCAGCGCTACGAGCAGGGCAAGCCCACCGGCCCGATGAAGACGGCCCCCGCGACCGGTGCGGCGAGCAAGAAGGGCTCGGGCACCACGACGCGCTTCAAGCCCGACGGCCAGATCTTCACCGACACCACGTTCCACTGGGACACCCTGGCGGGCCGGCTGCGGGAGCTGGGCTTCCTCAACAGCGGCCTGGCGATCAAGCTCGCCGACGCGCGCACCGGCAAGTCCGCCGAGTACCTGTACAAGGGCGGGATCATCGAGTTCGTGAGGTACCTCAACCAGAACAAGGAGGTGCTCCACGGCAAGCCGGTGTTCTTCGGGCGCGAGCGCGACGGCATCCAGGCGGAGATCTGCCTCCAGTACAACGACAGCTACGCCGAGTCGGTGCACACCTTCGTCAACAACATCAACACGATCGAGGGCGGCACGCACCTGATCGGCTTCCGCTCGGCGCTGACGCGCAGCCTCACCAACTACGCCGAGAAGGAAGGGTTCACCAGCAAGGCCAAGGTGGCCGTGACCGGCGAGGACGTGCGCGAGGGCCTCACCGCGGTCATCTCGATCAAGATGCAGAACCCGCAGTTCGAGGGCCAGACCAAGACCAAGCTGGGCAACAGCGAGGTCAAGGGCGCGGTCGAGAGCATCGTCGGCGAGGGGCTGCGCGACTTCTTCATCGAGAACCCGCCGGTCGCCCGCAAGATCGTCGAGAAGATGGTGGCGGCGGCCCGCGCGCGCGAGGCGGCCCGCAAGGCCCGCGAGCTGGCGCGGCGCAAGAGCATCCTCGACGGCGGCGCCCTGCCGGGCAAGCTCGCCGACTGCGCGTTCGACGATCCGGGGCTGTGCGAGCTGTACATCGTCGAGGGCGACTCGGCCGGCGGCAGCGCCAAGCAGGGTCGCGATCGCCGCTTCCAGGCGATCCTCCCGATCCGGGGCAAGATCCTCAACGTGGAGAAGGCGCGCCTCGACAAGATCCTCGCCAACGAGGAGATCCGCAACATGATCACCGCGCTCGGCGCCGGCGTGAAGGAGGAGTTCGACATCACCAAGCTCCGCTATCACAAGATCATCCTGATGGCGGACGCGGACGTGGATGGTGCCCACATCCGCACGCTGCTGCTGACCTTCCTCTACCGCGAGCTCAAGCCTCTGGTCGAGGGCGGCTTCGTGTACATCGCGCAGCCGCCGCTGTTCCTGGTCAAGAGCGGCAAGGAGGAGATCTACTGCTACGACGAGAAGGAGCGCGACGAGGCGATCGCGCGCGTGGGCCGCAAGAACATCCAGGTGCAGCGCTACAAGGGCCTGGGCGAGATGAACCCGGAGCAGCTTTGGAAGACGACGATGAACCCGGAGACGCGCACGCTCCTCAAGGTCAGCAACGAGGATGGGGTCGAGGCGGACCGCATCTTCACGATCCTGATGGGCGAGCAGGTGGAGCCGCGCCGGCAGTTCATCGAGGAGAACGCGCTGACCGTCCGGAACCTGGACATCTGATGCACCCCCGGACGCCGCTGGTCGTGGCACTCCTCGCCCTGTGGGCCGCCGCCGCCCCGGCGGCCGCCCAGTCCCGGCCCGAGGTCATCGTGGCCGTGGGCGGGACCACGGCCATCCAGGGGGCGCAGGGGGGCGGGGTGACCGCCGCGCTGACGCTGCAGTGGCCGCTGGCCGACCACGTCCGGTTCGGGCTGACCGGGTTCCTCGACGACCTGGGCGACCGCACCGGCCGGCTGCGCGACCCGCAGGGGCAGGATCTCGGGCCGGTCTCGGTGCTGCATCAGGCGGCGAAGGGGGCCGCCTGGCGGACCGAGGCGTACACGGCGTGGGGCCGTCGCTACGAGGGCTTCGCCACCATGAACTGGGGGGTCTACCGGGTGCGCGACGACGTGCGCGGCACGCTGATCCGCCGGACCAACGCGCCCGGGGTCGCCGTGGGTGTGGGGCTCCTGCGCAGCGTCACCGCCACGCACGCGCTGGGCCTCGAGGTGCGCTACCAGCAGCTCTGGCGGGGCGTGGTCCAGCGGTACCTGTCCGCCGCCGCCGAGTGGCGCTGGCGCCGGAGCGAAGGCAACTAGGCCGCCGCGGAGCGGCGGTATCAACCGACAAGGACGAGGACGGAGATCATGGCCCTGAACGACCGCAGCCGGATCGTGGACGTCACGATCGAATCCGAGATGAAGACCAGCTACATCGACTACTCGATGTCGGTCATCGTCTCGCGCGCCCTGCCCGACGTGCGCGACGGGCTCAAGCCCTCGCAGCGCCGCATCCTGGTCGCCATGAACGACCTGAACCTGATGCCGGGCCGGGGCTACCGCAAGTGCGCCAAGATCGCCGGCGACACTTCGGGCAACTACCACCCGCACGGCGAGCAGGTGGTCTATCCCACGCTGGTGCGCATGGCGCAGGACTGGGTGATGCGCTACCCGCTCGTGGACGGGCAGGGGAATTTCGGCTGCTTCACCGGAGACACGCGCATCAAGTTGCTGGATGGCACCGAGCGGTCGTTCGAGGAGCTTGCGGCGCTGGGGCCCGAGGCCACCTTCGCGGTTTACTCGGTGGATCGAGCCGGTCGGGTCGTCGTCGGGAGGGGGCGAAATGCGCGCGTCACCCGGCGCGCCGCGCCGCTGGTCGAGGTCGTCCTCGACGACGGTTCGGCGATCCGCTGCACTCCCGACCACCGGTTTCTTCTCAGGAACAACACGTACCAGCAGGCCCAGCACCTGACGGCGGAGGACAGCCTGATGCCGGGCTACTTCGACAAGGCCCCCGTCAGGCCCGGCCTGAATGACTATCTCAGG
>VBPB01000023.1:12675-16420 GCA_005893365.1 Candidatus Eiseniibacteriota bacterium | reverse complement strand
GAACAGGTCGGGGGTGCCGACCTCGATCTGCGCGCCGTTCACATGCGCGACCAGGCCCTTGCCGAGATGCGAGGTGAGGTGCTCGGCGGGCGTGATGGCGATGCCGCGCGCCTCGGCGGCACGCACCACCGCCTGCGCCAGCGGATGCTGGGAGCGCTTCTCGGCGCTCGCCGCCCAGGCCAGCACCTGGTCCTCGCTGCCCCCGTCGAGGGCCACGATGTCGGTCACCTCGAAGCGCCCGCGCGTCAGCGTCCCGGTCTTGTCGAAGGCCACCGCCCTGACCCGGCCGAGGGCTTCGATGAAGCGTCCGCCCTTGAACAGGATGCCGTGGCGCGCGGCGTTGGCGATGGCGGAGAGGATGGTGGCGGGCGTGGCGATGACCAGCGCGCAGGGAGAGGCCACGACCAGCAGCACCATGGCGCGGTAGAACGAGGTCGCGAAGTCGCGCCCCATCACGAACGGCGGCACCACGATCATCAGCAGGGCGCCGACCATGACCGCCACGGTGTAGTAGCGGCCGACCCACTGGGCCAGCTCCTCGGTCCGCGACTTCTGCTCCTGCGCCTCCTCGACCAGGGCCACGATGCGGGCGAGCGTCGTGTCGCCCGCGGCCCGGCTGGTCGCGACCTCGATCGCGCCCTGCTGGTTGAGGGTGCCCGCGAACACCCGGTCGCCGGGCGACTTGGGCACCGGCACCGACTCGCCGGTCAGGCTGCTCTGGTCCACCAGCGACGCCCCGACCGCCACCACGCCGTCCACCGGCACCGCCTCGCCCGGCTTGACGATGACCCGCTCGCCCACCCTCACCGCCTCGGCCTCGACCTCGATCTCCTGGCCGTCGCGCCGCACCAGCGCGCGGGCCGGCCGCAGCTTGAGCAGCGCGTGCAGCGCGCGGCGCGTGCGCCCCATGGTGTAGACCTCGAGCGTGTTGCTGAGCGAGAACAGGAACATCAGCACCGCCGCCTCGAAGATGTAGCCGATGGCGCCGGCGCCGATGGCCGCGAGGATCATGAGCAGGTTGACGTCGAACCGGGATCGGGCGAGCGCCTTGGCGGTCGAGCGCAGCGCGAACCAGCCGCCGGCGAGCGCCGAGACCAGATAGGCGGCGTGAGGCCAGGCGACCGGCGCGTGGGCGCGCTCCAGCACCATGCCGAGGATCAGGAGCCCGAGGCACAGCCCGGTGAGCACCGCCATCGCCCGGCCGCGGGCCAGGTGCTCCATCTCGGCCATCGACAGCGTGGCGCCCCAGGGCTTGCTGCGCGTGAGCGGGCGGATCAGCTCGGCCGTGTCCGCCGGGATGTCGCGGCGCGAGAGCCCCACCCGCCGCGGCTCCGCGGTCACGGTGAACTCGCGGTCCTCGGGACGCGACAGGCGGCCGAGCCTCAGGTCGCAGGCGCCGCAGGTGCCCTGGGCCTCGCGTTGCTGGCAGGTGGTGACGCGCTGGGCGAACATCGCCCCCACCTCGTCGGCGAGCGCGTTGAGCCCGTCGGGCGCCACCAGGGCCGGGCGATAGCGGACGGTGAGGGTGTTGTCGTGGAAGTTCGCCTCGATGGCGACCACCCCGGGGCTCTCGCGGAGCCGGTCCGAGAGGACCACGAGGCAGCCCGGTTCCTCGGCGGCGACGGGAAGGTGGGCGTCCGCGACGGGGGCCTCGGGACGCCCTGCAGGCGCGCTCATGTCACGAGGCTAGCACAGGGGCTTGCGGGTGGGGCGGACGCCGGGCGCAGCGCACGCCTCCGGCCGTCGGAGGCAATGACCGGCGTGCGTCAGGCCGCGCGGGCGGCCGTACGGCGGGCGGTCGGGCCCGCGGCGGAGAAACGCACGGCGAGGACCGCGCCGGCGAGCGAGGCGCAGTCGAAGTCCACGCCGTTGAAGAGCTCGCCCCCCTGCTTGTTGCTGAGGTTGAGCACGCCGTAGAGGCGACCGTTGTGGACGACCGGCACGGCGATGAACGAGGCCGAGTTGTAGGTCTCGGCCTGGGCCTCGGGCGTGATCTCGGCTTCGCTGCGCATGCGCACCAGCAGCGGCTTGCGGTTGTGCGCCACCCAGCCCGCCACCCCCTGCCCGACGCGCACGCGCACCCGCGCCGCGACGCCGGCGTCGATGCCGCACTGGGCCGAGATCTGGAGCGCTTCCTCCCGGTCGTCGAGGGTCATCAGGCTGCAGCGGTCCACGCCGAGATCGCTGCTGAGCCACCCCACGATCACCATCGGCAGCTGGCGGTCGTCGGGCTCCTGGCTGATCAACGCCAGGAAGCGCCGCGCGAAGGTCACCCGCCGCTCGAGGTCGGCCATCTTCCAGCTCGCCTCGTTCATCTCGGTGTAGGCCGCCGAAAGGTGCTCCACCGCGGCGATCGACTGCTCTTCCAGCTCGGCCATCTGCCCCTTCACCCGGTCGAGCTCCACCCGATACTCGTCGGAGCTGCGCTGCCGCGATTCGAACTCGCGGGTGAGACCCGCCAGCGTATCGGCGCCGGTGGGATCCTCGTCGTCGAGGTCGCGCGAGAGACCGCTCAGGGCGTCGAGCTGGGCGCGGATCACGGCGGACACATCGTCCTCCGACTCGACCACGGACTCCTCGGGGGCCGGCGGCGGCGGGATGGCCTTGAACACCGGCGGCTTCTCCGGGAGCGGGGGCGGCGCCGCCGCCTGTGCCGGAACCGGCTTGGGTGCCGCGGGCTTGGGTGCCGGGGGCTGCGCCGGAACCAGCTTGGGTGCGGCGGCCCGCGCCGGGACGGGCGTGGGCGCCGCGGGTGGCGCCGGGATGGGCTTGGGTGCCGCGGGCTGCGCCGGGGCCGGTGCGACGGGCTTGGCCGGAACCGCCTTGGGCGCCGCGGCCCGGGCCGGAACTGCCGCGGGTGCTACGGGCTGCGCCGGCACCGCCTGGGGTGCCGCGGGCTGCGCCGGCACCGCCTGGGGCGTCGCGGCCTGCGCCGGAGCCGCCGCGGGCTTGGCGGGACGCGCCTTGGCCGGGGTGTAGGCGGCGCGGTGCAGATGCTTCGCCAGCGCCACCGTGACCAGGCTCTTGACCGGCAGGAGGTCCCCCACCGCCCGCCCGCCGAAGGCGTTCTTCCGGGCGCTGGTGATGGTCAGGATGCCGATGAGATCCGCCTGGTCGCCGAGCGGCAGGCAGATGCACGAGCGCCATTCCGAGAGCACCGTGAGCGGCATGAGCGCCGAGGTATCGTGCTCGTCGGCCACGTAGCAGGGGGCGGTGCCGAGCCCCCCCGAGAACAGGGAAGGCTTCTCGCGGGCATTGCAGATCGCACTGGCGTCGAAGAGCTTCCGCACGAGCCGCTCGGGCAGGTCCGCGGCCCGGACGACGATCTCGCGGCGAACCAGCGAGTTGCCCTCGCGCTCGAACACGTCCACGAACGCGTCCTGGCTCACCTCGTAGAAGGCGAGCGAGGCGCGCCAGTCGCCCCGCGAGGGCACCTCGAGGGTGCGCAGGAACTCGAAGACCACGGCCTTGATGTCGCGGGACCGGGTGAGACGGGCCGACACGTCGCGAAGATCGAATCTGGACATGGTGCTCCCGAATGGGGTCCCGAACAGGACGTTCCACCCGGACAGGCAAGACGTGTGCCGCCCGGCTATGGCTCGACCAGCCACACCTCGCCGCGCGACAGGTCGACCCCGACGCGGTAGCGCGAGAGGAAGCCGCTCGACACGATGCCGGCCAACCGGAAGTTGGGATTGAGCTCGAGCCGCGGCGGGAAGATGCCGTACACGCCGGCGAGCGAATC
>VBPB01000023.1:11835-12657 GCA_005893365.1 Candidatus Eiseniibacteriota bacterium | reverse complement strand
CACCTCGCCGGCGGCCGAGGTGCCGGTGTGCGACTGCGTAGTGTCCACCGTTATCACCGCCTCGGCGAGCGTGCTCATCGGCGCCGAGAGTCCGATGCCGGGGCTACCGGTATCGAGCAGGAACGGCCGGTCGGGTCCGCCGTTCACGTGCCCGTAGGCGACGAGCAGGTGCGTGCCGCGCAACAGCACCGGCACGCGGTGCGTGACCGCTCCGTCCGGCGCCCAGGCCGGGCGCGTCGTGTCGGCCGCGGCCTTGGCTGCGCGCCCGGTGTCGGCGGCGGCCGGGAGCGGTTCCAGCCACAGCGCGCCGCCCGGCGCGTCGAGGCAGAAGCGGAAGCGGCGCAGCGCCTCGAGGCCCAGCGTGCCGCGGATGCCGGCATCGCTGGCGAGCGCCGGATGGTCGCTGATCGCGACCGGGAAGCGCGCGAGCGTGGTGGTCCCGAGCGTGAGCGAGTCGAGCACCGCGTAGTCGAAGCGCACCGGGACCTCGCCCACGAACCCGCCGGTCTCGCCCCCCGCGAGCGTCGCGAGGCCCAGCTCGCGCGCGAGCGAACGGCCGAGCACCACCTCGGGGCTGCCGGTGTCGATGCGCAGCCGATACGGCCCCTTCCCGTCGAGGCGGGCGCTGATCACCATCGCGCCCGGGCCCCCGCCGGCGATCAACGCCAGCCGCTCGCGACCCCTCCCGCTCACCGCGTAGGCGTGCGGCCCCGCCGCGCGCATCGCCGGCAGCAACCCCGGGCGCGCGGGCGAGCCGGTGCCCGGCTGCGCGTGGGCGCGCTCCCACTGCTCCGCCGCCTCGGGGAGCCGGCCCGCGAGGTA
>VBPB01000023.1:4035-11828 GCA_005893365.1 Candidatus Eiseniibacteriota bacterium | reverse complement strand
GCCCCAGATCCTCGTGCACCTGCCAGTCGTCCGGCGCCAGGCGCGCCGCGCGCTCGAGCGCGGCGATGGCCTCGTTGAAGCGGCCCTCGCTGCGCGCGACCCGGCCCGAGAGCAGGGCCGTGTCCTCCTCGCGACCCCCGAGGGCACGCGCGCGGCCGAGGGAGGCCGCGGCGCGTGCGTGATCCCCGACCTGGAACCACGCGCGGGCGAGCCGATCCCAGTTGGCCTCGACGCCGGAGGCGTGCTGAACCCGGGTCTCCTCCTCCTGCACCATCCGCTGGAGCGAATCGAGGCGCGCGAGGGCCGCCTTGGGTGGCTCCAGCGCGGGCGGCGATTGGGCGGTGGCGGGCGGGGTGGTGACCGCGGCCAGCGCGAGCGCCGCGAGGAGCGAGAGCGACGCGGCTCGCGCCGTTCGCCTCACCGCGCGGCGACGGCCGCGAGGAACCCGGGGCCGGCGCGATGCACCGCCGCGACCAACGCGGTGTCGGCGACCGTGGGGTCGCACAGGATGTAGGCCCGCCGCTGCTCGAGCTGGACCGAGACGGTCGAGACCCCGGGGAGCTGGGTCAGGCTCGACCGGATCGAGGCCGCGCACGCGGAGCAGGTCATGCCGCCGACCTCGAGCGTGACCGCGCGCTCGCCGGCACGGGCGGCGAGGGCGTGGCGCGGGAGGCTGCGCAGCTGCCGGGCGATGAGCGGGCCGGCGACGGCGAGAACGAGCAGGCCGGCGATCAGCGCCACGAGGTTCAGGGGGTCACGTTTCATCTCGATCGCTCCACAGCGGCTCGCAAGTGAGCGGGGAGGATAGCGCAGGGAAAGAAACACCACCAAAGGGCCTTGCCGGGGCACGGGAGCGGGCACGCGGGCCAGGGGCTCCCGTCGGGTTTGACGACGGTGGTGGGTTGTCGCAAGGTGTCGCGCGTTCCTCGACCGATTCTTCGTCCGGCCTCGAAGTGGCACCGCCCATGGCCCTCCTCCCCGACGCCGAACCCGACCTCTCGCGGCTGCTCGACCGCGGGCTCGTGGATGAGCTGCTGAGCCTGGGCTTGGCGGGCGGTGCCGAGTTCGCCGAGGTCTACGGCGAGCACACGGTACGATCCGGCTTCACGCTGGAGGAGGATCGCGTGCGCACCTCGGAGTACGCGGTGCTCGAAGGCGTGGGCGTGCGCGCGGTGCGCGGTGACCAGACCGGCTATGCCTACGCCGACGGCTTCTCGCCCGAGGCGCTGCGCGAGGCGGCACGGGTCGCGGCCCGCATCGCGCGTGACGGCGCGTCGGCCGCCCGCGGCGACCAAGGCCCGCGCGCGTTCCGCGTCGTGGACGCGCCGGCGCCGTTCCGGCTCGAGCGGCCCGCGCCCATCGCGCTCGACGAGGCGGGCAAGGTGGCGCTGTGCCGCCGCGCCAACGACGCGGCGCGCGCCCACGACGGGCGCATCCACGAGGTCACGGTCACGCTCGTGGACGCGAGCAAGCGCTTCGTGGTCGCCAACAGCGAGGGCCGGTGGGCCGAGGACCGCCAGTATCGGACGCGCCTCGCCGTGGTGGCGCTCGCCCTGGCCGGCGACCAGCGCCAACAGGGCTTCGCCTCGGGCGGCGGCTGCGTCGAGGCGGGCTACTTCGAGCGCGAGCGGACCCCGGAGGCCATCGCGCGCGAGTCGGCGGGCATCGCCGTGACGCTGCTCGGCGCGCGCGAGCCCGAGGCCGGCGCCTACCCGGTGATCGTGGGTCCGGGCTGGGGCGGGGTGCTGGTGCACGAGTGCTTCGGCCACGGCATGGAGGGCGACACCATCCGCCGCGAGACCTCCATCCGCGCCTCGCAGCTGGGACAGCGGGTGGCGGCCCGCGGGGTCACCATCGTCGACAGCGGCATCGTGCCCCACAGCCGCGGCTCGTTCCGCGTCGACGACGAGGGCACCCCGGCGCAGCGCACCACGCTGGTCGAGGACGGCATCCTCACCGGCTACCTCTGGGACTGGCTCAACGCGCGGCTCACCGGCCACCGGCCGACCGGGAACGGCCGGCGGTCCTCGTACCGCCACTTCCCGCTGTGCCGGATGACCAACACCTACATCGAGGCGGGCCGCGAGGCGCCCCAAGCCCTGCTGGCATCGGTCAAGCGCGGCCTCTACTGCAAGAGCCTGGGCGGCGGTTCGGTAAGCCCGGCCGACGGCAACTTCTCGTTCCAGGTCACCGAGGCCTACCAGATCGAGGACGGCCGGCTGACCTGGCCGGTGCGCAACGCCACGCTCACCGGCAACGGCAACGACGCCATGCTCAAGATCGACGGTGTGGCCGACGACCTGAGCATCAATGGGACGACCGGCTCGTGCGGCAAGGACGGCCAGTGGTCGCCGGTCGGCGTCGGCCAGCCCACGGTGCGGTTCACCGAGATGACCGTGGGCGGGACGCTGGCATGAGCGGGCCCGCGGCCCCCGCGACCTTGGCGGGGCTCGAGTCGATCGCCGCCCAGGCGCTGGAGTGCGCGCGCCGCGCCGGCGCCGCCCACGCCGAGGCCTGCGTCGAGAGCGCGCGCGACTTCTCGGTGCGGGTGCGGGGCGGCGCGGTCGAGAGCCTCACCCAGAGCGGCACGCGCGGGCTGGGCCTGCGCGTCATCGTCGACGACGCGGTGGGCTTTGTCTCCTCGACCGACCTCAAGCCCGAAGCCCTCGCGGACCTCGCGCGCCGCGCCGTGACCCTGGCGCGCTTCTCGACGCCCGACCCGGCCAACGTGCTGCCCACCCCGGGCGATGACGCCGAGGCCGGGGCGACGGCGGCGCTGGCCATCTTCAATCCCGAGCTGGTCGCGCTCTCCCCCGACCGCCGCATCGAGATGGCGCTGGTACTCGAACGCCTGACGCTCGCCCACGATCCGCGGGTCAAGCGCATCGACGACGTCGGGCTCTCGAGCCAGGAGGGCGCCTCGGTCATCGCCAACACCCAGGGGCTCGCGCGCGCCTGGAGCGAGACCACCCTCGGCCTGTTCGCCGTGGCGCTCGCCGACGACCGTGACGGCAAGCAGCGCAGCGGCGTCTACGGCGTGGCGCGGCGCGTCCTCGCCGACCTGCCGCCGCTCGAGGCGGTGGCGCGCGAGGCGGCGCGCCGCGCGGTGGCGCGCATCGGCGCCCGGCCCGTGCCGTCGGCGCGCGTGCCGGTGGTGATGCACCCCGACATCGCCGCCGCGTGGCTCACCGAGATGTATCAGGCGTTCACCGGCGAGGCGGTGCTCAAGCGGTCCTCGTGGCTGACCGGCCGGCTCGACCAGATGATCGCCGCGCCGCGCATCACCATCGTCGACGACGGCCGCATGCCGCGGGGCCTGGGCTCGAGCCCCTGCGATGGCGAGGGCGTGCCGACGCGGCGCAACCTGCTCGTCGACCGCGGGCGCCTGGCGATGCTCACGTACGACACCTACACCGCCCGGCGCGCCGGCGCGCGCTCGACCGGCAGCGCCACGCGCTCGTACGACTCGGTGCCGGGTGTCGGCCACCGCAATCTCCACATCGCCGCCGGCGACGAGTCCCCCGAGTGCATCCTCGCCCGCGTGGACCGAGGGTTCTACATGGACGACCAGGGCTCGTTCGGGTTCAACGAGGTGACCGGCGACTACTCGTTCCAGGCCCAGGGCGCCTGGATCGAGAGGGGCGAGCGGGCCTTCCCGGTGGAAGGGGTGACGGTCGCCTCCAGCTCGCTCGAGATGCTGCGCGCCATCGAGGCGGTCGGCAACGACCTCCGCTTCGACAACCAAGTCGCGAGCCCGACCCTCCTGATCGGCGAGATGACCGTGAGCGGCGCGGGCGGGGAATAGGACAAGCCGCGGTCAAGGGCCCCTCAGGTAGACCCCGGAGTCGCGGGTCCCTGGCATGTCGGCCTGACCGCCCGGCCTCCCCAGGAGGCCGCCCCGAAACTTTTGCGGGGTGGCGTCATCCAACCAATGCACGCTTCTCCAGGAGATGTGTGAGGGGGGACTAGTTCGAGGACGGTCGGGTGCGGCCCCCGGCTTCCGAGGACGACGTTCCCCCAGTCTTTTCGGCGCGGGAGCCGATCGGGAAACGATTGCGAGAGGGGGGGGCGGTGCGCGGCGCGCGGCGCCTACGCCTTGCGGAAGCTCGCGACCAGCGCCACGCCGCGGCGCTCGACGCCCTTCGGGCGGTCGGCGTGCCCCAGGCGCACGAACATGAGCGGTTGCTCGCCGGCGGCGCCGAAGCGCCGCACCAGCTCGGCCCGGTAGCGGTCCTGCTCGAGCGGCGCGTTGATCGGCTGCTGCGCGATCCCCAGCTGCGTCGCCTTGAGGGCGAAGCGCTCGTAGACCTGGCCGCCCATGACCCACGCCTCCTCGCGCGGCGTCGGCGAGGTGAGCAGGGCGAGCGCCCCCGCCGAGCGCACGCCGCCGCGGGCCTGCTTGCTCAGGCTGCCGGCGCCCTGTCCCAGCAGCCAGCTGTTGGGATTGAAGTAGTGCCCCGCGAACCATTTGGCCGGGCCGCCCAGGGCGAGTGCCTCGATCGAGACCCCGTCGCCGCGCTCGCGGGCCTGGTCGTCGAACCGCATCCAGGCGAACCGCTCGGCCTCGGCGCGCCGGTCCAGCACCTGCTCGTGGACGGCGTCGTGGACGAGGTCGGCGACGGCGTGGATCTGTTCCGGGTCGTCGATCCAGTGGACGCGGAAGTCCCCGGGCACCTGGACGGTGAGCGAGGCGCGGTTCTCGGGGAACAGGCCGCGCTCGTCGTAGGCGTCGCGATTCGTGCGCCGGTCGACGATGGCCTGGAAGAGCGCGCGGTCGCGGGGTGCGGCCCCGACCGTCCACGCCACCTCGGCCACCACCTGGCTCGGATCGCCGGGCGGCCGGTAGGTCACCGTGGGGTGGAGACCCCAGGCGCGGGCCGTGATGAGGAGGTTCTCGAGCGCGGCGCCGAGCGAGAGCCGCATCGCGCGCCGGTCGGGATCCATGATGGGGAGGGCTCGTTGCGGGTCGGCCAGCAGCCGGATGAGCGGGCCCTCGACCTCGAATCGCCACGGCTGGGCGTTCCAGTGGCTGGGCGCCAGCACCGCGGCGGCGATGAGCGCGCGCGCCACCTCGACCTCTTCGGTCGGCGGCTGGTCCGGGAGGGTCCACGGCTGGAGCGGCGGCAGTGGCGTGCCGTGCTGGATCGCGAGCGCCCCGTAGGGTCTCAGCGCGGCGTAGGCGCTGGCGCCGGCCACGACGATGAGGAAGCGTCGGCGGTCGATCGGCACGCTCCAGAAGCGCGGCTCGGACCCGGCGGCCTTCAGGGCTCGCCCCGCGGGTCGTTCCATAGACGGCACAGGGTGCGCGACCGGGGGCCGGGGGTCAACGGCGGACCGCCAAGCCGCACGCGGGCAGCGGGCTAGGGCCGCGCTCCGAGCCTTGCGACCGTCGGTCCCGTCCCGCCCGAGGCCGCCCCACGCGCGGAGCCCGCCGCGCCTTGCCGGCCGCGGAAGGCGCGGCTACGGTGCGACCGTGCCTCCCACCCGCTTCCTCACCGACGCCTCGCTCGAGTTCCTCGCCCACCGGCTCGTCTTCCTCGGCTACGACGTGGCCGTGATCCGTGGTGCCCGGCTCGAGGAGTTGTTCGAGGCCGCGCGGCGCGACGGGCGGACCGTGCTGACGCTGAGTACCCGCCACCCGCGCCGCTTCGCCGAGGTCGCGGCGATCGTGGTGCCGCGCACCGAGCCCCAAGCGGCGCTCCGCGCCATCGCCGCGGCGCACGAGCCGTCGGGCGCCCCGTTCAGCCGCTGCCCCCTCTGCAACACCGTGCTCCAGACGCGGCACCCGATGGAGGCCCGCGGCGAGGTGCCGGGCCGGGTGGTGCGGAGGGTCACGACGCTTCGGCATTGCCCGATGTGCGGCAAGTGGTACTGGGACGGCACGCACACGGCGCGGCTGCGCGCATGGCTGGAGCAGGCGATCGGGCGGGCGTTGGCGCAGGGTGGAGCGTCCGGCGCGGGCGGGGAGCCGACCCACTAGTGTCCCGTCCCAGAAGTACCTTGACCACAACGTCGAGGAGGAGCAACGCAGGCCGCCGGGATGGAGCGGCAGCCGACTGGCAAGCTACTCCTGGGACGGGACACTAGCCTGGCCCAGCATGCCCCGGGGCATGTTGCTGATGAGGAGCGATTCCCAGGGACCGTCGGCGTGCGACCCCCCCCGGGGCCGGTCGCGGGCTCTAGGCTGTGTCTGAGAACGCCCGAATGGCTGCGTTGCGCGGTCGGCTCCTCGCTCCAACGTGGCCTGAAGGCCACGATTCCGCTCGTCGCGCGACCGCGACGCCTTGCCCGCGGCCGTTCTCAGACACAGCCTAGCCCGGGCACTCCAGCGACGCCGCCAGCTGCCGCGCCTTGCGGGCCAGCGACTCGGCGCGCCACAGCTCCTCGCTCGAGAGCGCCGCGCGCGCCTGCTCGAGCAGGCTAGTCGTGGTCTCGAGGACCGACGCCTGGTCGGGCAGCAGCTTCCGGTTGCCGCACTTGCGCACCGCGGACCCCGCGGCGGTGGTGTCGGCCACGATGCGCGCCAGGCTCGCGCGCCGCTCCTCGGGCGTCATGACGCTGCCGACCGGCACCGGCGGCGGCGGCGTGTTGTCGGCGGCCGGCTTCTCGGGGGCGGGCGCCGGCGCCGTGCCGTTGTTGGTGTGCTCGGCGGGCCCGGGCGCGGGACTGGCCGTGAGCGTGTCCGCTCCGGGCGTCTCGCCCGGAGGCAGCGGTGCCGTGGGCGGCGGCGTGGGCCGCGAGTCCACCGAGACCGGATGGTGACGCTGCGATTGGCTCGCGCAGCCGGTGAGCGTCGCGACCAGCGCGAGGGCGAGCAGCGACGGGTGCGCGCGCCTCATGCGGCGTGTACCGCTTCCAGCGTGCGCACCGGCAGCTCCAGGGTCACCTGCGTGCCTTCGCCCGGCGCCGAGCGCAGCCGCACCCGGCCGCCGTGGAGACGCACGATCTGCTGCACGACCGCCAGGCCGATGCCCGAGCCGTCGTCCTTGGTCGTGAAGTAGAGGTCGAACACGCGGGGCTGCACCTCCTCGGGGATGCCCATGCCCTCGTCGGTGACGCTGATCTCCACCATGCCGTCCGCGCGGTGGGCGGCGAGCGTGATGTGGCCGCCGCCCGGCATGGCCTGCTGGGCGTTCGCCACCAGATTGCTGAGCGCCTGGCGCAACAGCGTGCGGTCGCCCCAGAATCGCTCGGGCAACTCGTCCACGTCGAGCACGACTTCGAGCCGCCGGTGGGCCATGGTCTCGCGCCCGCGCTCGACGATCTCGCCCAGCATGCTCCGCAGGTCGAACCACTCGGCGCGCATCTCGCCCAGCAGGGCGAAGCGGCGGAACCCCTTCACCACCTGTTCCAGCCGCTTGAGCTCCTCCTCCAGCACCGCCAGGTGCCGGGCGGTCTCGGGTCGGTCGTCGCTCCACTTGCGCTTGAGGTGGCCGAGGTGCAGGGCCGCGGCGTTGAGCGGATCGGCCATCTCGTGCGCCAGGCCCGAGGCCACCTTGGCCCACGCGGCCATGCGGTCGGTGGCCATGAGCAGCTCGCCCTCGTCCAGCTCGCCGGCCGCCGCGCGCGCGCGGCTCGCCTGGAGCCGCTCGCCCAGCTCGTTGAGCGAGGAGGCCAGCAGCGCCAGCTCGTCGCCGCCCTCGACCGCCAGCCGGTAGCCGAACTCGCCCTCGCGCAGCCGCTGGAGGGCGGTGACCACCGTGCGCACCCGGCGGGACAGCAGTTGGGCGAGGCCGAGCGCCACGATCACCGCCATCAGCAGGGCGACCCCCAGCACCATCAGCCCGGCGCGC
>VBPB01000023.1:0-4026 GCA_005893365.1 Candidatus Eiseniibacteriota bacterium | reverse complement strand
TGCTCGCGCAGGAGCGCGGTCGAGACGCCGACCCGCACCTCGCCGAACGCGTGGCCCCCGGCGCTCAGCGCCACGACCGCGTCGTAGGTGCGGGCCGGGGCCAGCAGCCGCAGCGACTGGTCGAACACGCCGCCGCGGCCCAGCTCGGCCAGGGCCGGGCGCGGGGACTGGATCTTGCCGATGCGCTCGGGCTGGCTGTGGGCGAGGGCTCGGCCGCCCGGATCGAACACGCCCAGATCGAAGAGCGTGGGGTCGCCGGCCAGGGCACTCTCGAACAGCGCCGCGAGCGCGCGGTCGTCGCGGACCGCCGCGGCCGGGTCCACCGCCTCGGGCTGGCTGGTGGCGCGGTTGGCCAGCAGGGCCGCCTGCTGCGCCACCGCCTGCGCGCGATCGGCCGAGGCGTTCACCGTCGTGCGGATGGTGAGGGCGGTGTGCACGGTGATGCCCACCAGCGACACCAGCAGGGCCAGCGCCACCATCGAGGCCGACAGCGAGGCGCGCAGGCTGAAGGGCAGCCGCGTCAGCTTCACGTGGGCACCCCGGTGGCGTAGCGCTTGAGCTTGTTGTGCAGGGTCTTGAGGCTGATGCCGAGCGCGCGCGCGGCCTGCGTCTTGTTGTTCCCGAACGCCTCGAGCGCATCGAGGATGGCCCGGCGCTCGATGTCGTCCAGCGCCTCGACCCGGCCGGGCCGCCCGTTCTCGATCACCACCACCTGCCTCGCGACGCGCTGCGGCAGGTCGGCCAGCTCGATCACCGAGGAGCGCGCCAGCACGACTGCGCGCTCGATGGCGTTGCGCAGCTCACGCACGTTGCCCGGCCAGGCGTAGCGCTCCAGCGCCGCCATCGCCTCGTTCGAGAGCCCCTCCACCGAGCGCTGGTTCTGCTCGGCGTAGGCGGCGATGAAGCGGGCGGCGAGCGGGGCGATGTCCTCGCGCCGCTCGCGCAACGGCGGCACGTGCAGGTGGAACACGTTGAGGCGGTAGTAGAGGTCCTCGCGCAGGCGATGCTCGCGCACCGACTGCTCGGGCTCGCGGTTGGTGGCGGCCACGATCCTGAGATCCGCGAGCTTCTCCTCGCGGCCGCCGACCCGGCGGTAGCGCCGGGTCTCGAGCACGCGCAGCAGCTTGGCCTGGAGGCCCGGGGCCATCTCGGTGATCTCGTCCAGGAACAGCGTGCCGCCGCCCGCGTGCTCGAACAGTCCGGCGCGCTCGGCCAGCGCGCCGGTGAAGGCGCCGCGCTCGTGGCCGAACAGCTCGCTCTCGAGCAGCGTCTCGGGGATGGCCGGGCAGTTGACGGCGACGAACGGCTCGCGCGCGCGCCCCGACAGCTCGTGCAGGGTCTGGGCGATGAAGTCCTTGCCCGAGCCGCTCTCGCCGGTGATGAGCACCGAGGCCGCCGACGGGGCCACGCGCTCCATGAGCTCGGTCAGGCGGCGCATGGCGGGCGAGCGGCTGACCACCACCCCGGCATCGCCCAGGGTGGCGAGCTTGTGGCGCAGGCGGGCCACCTCGCTGCGCATCTCGTTGCGCTCGGCCAGGCGCTCGAGCAGCAGGCGCAGCCGGTCCAGATCCACCGGCTTGGTGAGGAAGTCGAACGCCCCGTCGCGGGTCGCCCGCACCGCGTCCTCGATGCTGCCGTGGCCGGTCAGCATGATGAACCCGATCCACGGGTCGCGCGAGCGGACCTCGCGCAGCATCTCGAGGCCGCCGGGGCCGGGCGGCATGAGCAGGTCGCACACGACCGCCTCGGGCCGCCAACCCTCGAGCGCCCCCAACGCCTCGGCCACGCCGCCCGCGACCCGGGCCTCGTGCCCCCATTCCTTCAAGTAGTCGCGCAGACCCTCGGCCGAAGCCGGATGATCGTCGACGACCAGCACACGCAACGTCACGCTCTCCCCTCCGATCGTGTCATTCTTGCCGAGCCGGAAGATATTACCTAGTGATTCGAGGGAAAGCAGGCTTTGTTTCGCGATGTCAGAACGTCGTGAGGCCATGGGGGAACCCTGATTCCATGCGGTCAAAATGGGGTCTTTGCCTGCGCGGCGAGCGGCGCGCATGGGCTGGCACCGATTTCGCAGAGGCAAGCGACGGACCCGTCTCGCTTAGGCCGGGACGGGAAAAGGAACGAGACGGATGACGTACCGCCGCCAGCTGACTCCTGGCCAGGTCGGTGCCCGGGAGCATGGGAGGACCACCGCACGCACGGTGCCCGCCCGACTCCGGGACCGTGTTTCGGCGGTCCACGCGCCTGCATCAAGGCGAGGGGTATTGCTGCGCGTGGACGGCCGAGCCGGACGACCGATGCAGGGTCCGGCATGAGCGTCGCACCGCTCCACGGAAAGCCGACGCCGGGGGTTGGTGATCCGGCGGTCGAGAGAAGACAGGCCGCGGCCCCGCATCGGGGATCTCAAGGCGGCGCCGCTCTCGTCGCGCGCCCGGCGGATCAGGCGACGACACGTCGGGACGGTCGCCCTCGCAGCAGGGACGCTGCTTCTCTTTTTGGTCGCAGTGATGTGGACCGGGTACCGATGGCACTGAGGGCGTAGGGTCGTCTGCGGCGGCAACGGGGGTTGCGCCCGCGGATGTGGTTGGACAAGATGTGAAACTTGAGCGGGTTCGCGGCTGAACCGGAGCCCGGAGAACGTGGGGAGCGGCTCCGCGTAGGTCTCGACTCGCTCAAGGCAATGCGAACCGCCGGGTCACGACGAGCGACCTTCTCGTCCGGCCCGGCGGTTTCGTTTTGGGTGCCGGTCCGGTGGCCCGAGGCGCCCATCGCCGATCGCCGCCGCTTCCGGTGACGGGCGCCGGCCGAGCGGCGCTTGACGCGGGATCCTCCGGCCGTTAGTTTGGCGCCTCAAACTTCCGCACTGGCCACCAAACTCTGAGCCTCCATGTCCCACACGCCCGGGGCCCGCGCCGTCCGCGCCCCTTCCTCCAGCGCCGAGCACTACCTGCGGGCCATCCTCGAGCTGCGCGAGGAACGCGGCTACGCCCGGGTGGTGGACATCGCGACCCGCGTCGGCGTCACCAAGGGGACGGTCTCGCTCACGCTCGGGCAGCTCGAGCGGCGCGGGCTCGTGCGCTTCGACGCCGCGCGCTTCCCGCTGCTCACGCCGGCGGGGCGCCGGGTCGCGGCCGACGTGCGCGGCCGCTACACCATCGTCCAGGCGTTCCTCACCCAGGTGCTCGGGCTCGCCCCGGAGCGCGCCGCGGCCGAGGCCTGCCGCTGGGAACACGTGGTGAGCCACGAGGTCGCCGACCGCATCCTCGACCTGGTGCGCTTCGGCGCCGCGAGCCCGGCGTTCACGCAGGCGCTCGAGGAGTTCAGGAGATTCCACCGCTCGTGCGGTCCCAGCCTGCCGTGCAGCACCTGTGCGGTGAGCGGCCCGGTCGAGTCGTACTGCGCCGGCCGCGAGCCGCTGCCGCTTCCGCCCCGCAAGCCCGCCTGACCGTCCTGGAGGATCGATGCTCCGACCGCTCGTCCGAATGCTGGTGCCCGCCGTGCTCGCCCTCGCCTTCCTGTTGCCCGGCGTCAGCCATGCCGACCGGCGCTACTTCCTGCAGAGCTACACGCCCTACCTCTCGCCCGCCGGCGAGCTGGAGCTCGAGATCCACAGCATCGCGCGCAACGGGCAGGGCGACTCCACCAACACCGGCTGGACCAACCGCCTCGAGTTCGAGTACGGCCTCACGGATCGGGTGACCGGGGCGCTCTACCTCAACTTCGTCCAGTCGGGCGACGCGGGATCCGCGATGCGCTTCGACGGCCCGTCGCTCGAGGTCATCGCCCGCCTCGGCGAGCGCGGGCGCATCCCGCTCGACCCCGCGCTCTACCTCGAGGTGCGCGAGAACGGCACGGAGCTCGAGGTCGAGCCCAAGCTCCTGCTCGCCCACCGCCACGGCGCCCTGGTGGCCGCCGGCAACGTGATCGGCGAGTTCGAAAGGCCCCACCTCGGGGGCGCCACCGAGAAGGCGCTCGCGCTGACGGCGGGCGTGAGCCGGGAGTTCGGTCCGGTGGCGGCGCTGG
>VBPB01000405.1:274-2152 GCA_005893365.1 Candidatus Eiseniibacteriota bacterium | reverse complement strand
CGAGGCGCTCGAGCTCGCGCGTCGCCTGCTCGTGCGCCTCTTCGGGCATGCCCGCGGCCTCGATCCGTCCGCGCAGGTTCTCGATCTCGGTCTCGGAGTCCTCGGTCTCGCCGAGCTCCTGGCGGATCGCCTCGAGCTGCTGGCGCAGCATGTAGTCGCGCTGGGTGCGGCCGATGTCGGTCTGCACCTTCTCGCGGATCTCGCTCTCGACCTTGTGCGCGTCCTGCTCGCGCGACACCTCGGCGAGCACGCGCTCGAGCCGCCGCCGCACGTCGAGCTCCTGGAGGATCTCCTGCTTGCCCGCCACGTCGAAGTCGAGGTGCGATCCGACCAGGTCGGCGAGCTTGGACGGATCGTCGACGCCCTGTGCGAGCACCTGGAGCTCGTCGGAGAGCCGCGGGCTCGCCGCCACCAGTGCGATGAACTGCTGCGCGAGCGTGCGCGCGAGCGCAGTCGTCTCCACCGACTCGCGATCGCCCGTGTCGTCGAGCCGGCGCACGCGGCCGGCCAGGAACGGCTGCTCCGAGACGAAGTCAACGATCGCTGCACGCGCCACGCCCTGCACCAGCAGCCGGTACGAATCGTCCGGGAACTTCAGCATCTTTGCGATCCGCATCACGGTGCCGACGCGGTGCAGATCGCCGGGACCCGGGCTCGATTCCACGGGCCGCTTCACCGCGACGCAGACCAGCAGTCGCTCTGGACTGCGCAGCACTTCGTCGATCAGCCGGCGCGAGCGGTCGGTGTTGACGAGCAGCGGTGACAGCAGGTGCGGAAACAGCACCGTGTTCTTGAGCGGCAGCACCGGCAGCGCATCCGGGATCGCCGGCAGAGCGGTCTCGTCGCCGCCGCTGCCGACGGCGATCTCGGTGCCGCCGCCACCGCCCGTGCTCCGGATCTCGTCCGATTCGTCGTTCACGATTTCACTCGCGCTCGACTGGCACGCTGCGCCGCACCGGCTTGCGGCGGCCCAGCGTCACCGTGAGCAGTCCATCCTCTAGATGCGCGGTGACGCGGTCGCGATCCACGTCGGCCGGCACGCGCAGGCAGCGCTCGAACGGTCCGGTCGCGATCTCCATCTGGTATAGGCGCACCGCGGCGGCGCCGCTGCCTTCGCGCAGTCCGCGGATCCGCAGCAGATCTCCGTCCACGGTCACACGCAGATCGGCGCGCCGAACTCCCGCCAGCTCCGCGCGCACGATCACGGCCTCCTCGGTCTCGAACACGTCGACGTCGGGCTGCCAGTGATCGCCGTGCAGGCGATCGGCGAACTCGCCGAATCGCTGCTGTGCGCCCGGTTCTCCCGGTCTCCTCGGATTCCGCACGATCACGAGTCCTGCGCCAGGAGTAGGCGCTTCAGTTGGGCTTCTCCTCAGTGTACTCGGCATCGACCACGTCGTCGCCGCCGCGTTTGGAGTCCCCGCCCGAAGACGGCGCGCCCTGCGCGCCCGGATCGCCGGCCGACTGCGCCTTGTAGAGCGCTTCCGCCACCGAGTGCATCGCCTGCTCGATCTTCTGGCGCGCCGCATCGAGTACGGCGACGTCGTCGGACTCGAGCGAAGAGCGCGCCTCCTCGAGCGTCGCCTCCACCTTCTGCTTGTCGTCCGCGGACACCTTGTCGGCGTTCTCGGACAGCGTCTTGCCGGCCTGGTAGATCAACGAGTCGAGCGCGTTGCGCTTCTCGATCACCTCGCGGCGCTGGCGGTCCTCGCCCGCGTGCGCCTCGGCCTCGGAGATCATGCGGTCGATCTCCGCCTTCGACAGACCGCCACTGCCCTCGATCCGGATCGACTGCTCTTTCGCGGACGCCTTGTCCTTCGCGTGCACGGCGAGAATGCCGTTCGCATCGATGTCGAAGGTCACCTCGATCTGCGGCAC
>VBPB01000405.1:0-200 GCA_005893365.1 Candidatus Eiseniibacteriota bacterium | reverse complement strand
ACCTGCGGCTGGCTGTCGGCCGCAGTCGAGAACACCTGGCTGCGCTTGGTCGGGATCGTGGTGTTCTTCTCGATCAGCTTGGTCATCACGTTGCCGAGCGTCTCGATGCCGAGCGAGAGCGGCGTCACGTCGAGCAACAGCACGTCCTTCACGTCGCCCGCGAGCACGCCACCCTGCACCGCGGCGCCGATCGCCACCAC
>VBPB01000022.1 GCA_005893365.1 Candidatus Eiseniibacteriota bacterium | reverse complement strand
CCAGCGCATGGACATCCGCACCCCGGAGCCGGTGTACCCGCCGGGATCGCCGGTGGGACAGGGGTTCGCGGGCCGGACCAACGTGCGCGTGATCCTCTCCGGCGCCGACTTCTACCAGATGTTCGGCACCCGTACCCGCACCACCAAGATGGTCGGCATCGGCGCCGGGCTGGCCCAGACCTCCAGCCACACCTCCGATGGCCAGACCTACTACCGGCAGGAGGGGTCGGACGGCGCCTACGTGGCCGTCAACGCCGGGATCGAGCGCTTCGTGATCCACTCGTGGGCGATCGACCTCTCGACGCGCTACCACGCCATCTTCCTGCCGGGCGACCGGAGCCATCAGGTGCAGGTGGCGCTCGGCGTCATCTTCTACGCGGGGTACTGATGGTCGCACCGCTGTCGATCACCTTCGAGGGCGCGGCCCGGACGGTCACGGGCTCGCGGCACCATCTGCGCTTCGGCGAGCGCTCGTGGCTGTTCGACTGCGGGCTCTATCAGGGGCACCGTGACGAGGCCGAGGCGGTGAACCGCACCTTCGCGTTCGCGCCCGGGACGCTCGACGCGGTGGTGGTCTCGCATGCCCACCTCGACCACACCGGCAATCTGCCGACCCTGGTCGGGCGGGGGTTCAGGGGCCCGATCCACTGCACCGAGGCGACGGCGGATCTCTCGACCTTCATGCTCGCCGACAGCGCCCATCTCCAGGAGCGCGACGTCGACCACGTGAACCGGCACGCGCGCGGACGGGCGCGGCGCGAGGTGCTCTACGGCGCCGCCGAGGTGGCGGCGACGGTGGAGCGCTTCGACCGTCACCGCTACCACGAGCCCTGGGAGCTGTTCCCGGGGGTGCGGGTGGAGTACTTCGACGCCGGGCACATGCTGGGCTCGGCGCTCACCACCTTCGAGTTCCGCGCCGGCGGCCGCACGCTGCGGCTGGGCATGAGCGGCGATCTGGGCCGCGCCGACCGCCCGATCCTGCGCGACCCCGAGCGGCACCCGGCCGTGGAGGTGCTGGTGCTGGAGAGCACGTACGGGGACCGGTTCCACACCCCCGCCGCCGAGACCGAGCGGGCGCTGGTCGAGATCGTCCAGCGCACCGCGGCGCGCGGCGGGCGGGTGCTGGTGCCGGCCTTCGCGGTGGGCCGGTCGCAGGAGCTGGTGGCGACCTTCCACGCCCTGTGCCTGCGCGGGGAGGTGTGCGAGCTGCCGATCTACGTGGACAGCCCGATGGCGCGCGAGGCCACGGCGGTCTACCGGCGGCATCCCGAGCTGTTCGATGAGCCGACCCGGCGCTCGTTCCAGGAGGGGCAGGGCGAGCCGTTCGGATTCCAGCGGCTGCGCTACGTCGGGAGCCCCGAGGAGTCGCGGGCGCTCAACGACCTCACCACCCCGTGCATCCTCATCGCCGCCTCGGGCATGTGCGAGGGCGGACGCATCCTGCACCATCTGCGCCACGGCCTCGGCGACGTCCGGAACACGGTCCTGTTCGTCGGCTTCCAGGCCGAGGGCACGCTCGGCCGGCGGCTGCGCGATGGCGCGGAGACCGTCAACATCTTCGGCGAGCCGGTCCCGGTCGGCGCCGAGATCGCCGCCCTGGACGGATTCAGCGCCCACGCGGACCAGCGCGAACTGTCGGACTGGGTCGGCCGGCTCGACCCGGCGCCGCGCCGCATCTTCCTGGTGCACGGCGAGCCCGGACCGGCCGAGGTGCTGGCGGGCGTGCTGCGCGAGCGCACCGCGGCCGAGGTGCGCGTGCCCGAGAAGGGCGAGGCCTTCGAGCTATGGCACTGAGCATGGCGCGCTACCGGGTCGGTCAACGCCTCCGCCATCCCCAGTTCGGGGAGGGGCTCGTGGTCGAGGTGCACACCGACCGCGGGCGGGAGGTGCTGGAGGTCGTGTTCCAGGGCGAGCTGCGCCGGCTCTCGGCGCTGCGCCAGTGGGATCTGGTCGACGGGGAGGGCCAGGTGACCACGGCGGTGATGTCCGACGCCGCGGCCAGGACCCAGGCCAGGGTCGCACCGGTGGCCACGAGCGACGGACCGGACGGCGACGGCGACGGCGACGGGGATGGAAATCCGGTCACCACCCGGCTGTGGCACCGGCAGGGCGAGGCGCTGATTGCGCGCTGGCGCGACGGCCAGTCGGCCCCGGCCTCGCACTTCGACCTTAGGGCGGCGGCCGAGCGCTGGGCGGGATGGGCGGAGCCCGACCGGCTGGTCTCGCTCGATTCGCTGCGCGGGGTGGAGCGCTTCCCGCACCAGCTGCGCGCCTGCCTCCAGGCGATGCGCACGCTCAACGGGCGCGCGATCCTCGCCGACGAGGTGGGGCTCGGCAAGACCATCGAGGCGGGCATCATCCTCAAGGAGTACCTGCTGCGCGGGGCGATCCGCACCGTGCTGGTGCTGGTGCCGGCCTCGCTGTGCGAACAGTGGCGCGCCGAGCTGTGGGAGAAGTTCGAGCTCGACTTCGTGGTCTCGCGCGGTCCCGCCGGGCAGTGGGGGCGTCACCCGCTGGTCATCTCGTCGCTCGAGACCGCGCGGCACGAGCGGCATCGCCGCCGCGTGCGCGGCGCCAACTACGACCTGGTGGTGGTCGACGAGGCCCACCGCCTGCGCAACCACCTGACCCTGGGCTGGAAGTTCATCAACGACCTGAACCCGCGCTACCTGCTGCTGCTGACCGCCACCCCGGTGCAGAACGACCTGCGCGAGCTCTACAACCTGGCGACCCTGGTGCGGCCCGGGACGGTGGGCACGTTCGCCCAGTTCCGCCGCGACTTCCTGAGCGGCAACGACAAGCGCGCCCCGCGCAACGCGCCGCGGCTGCGGGCCCTGCTCCAGACCGTCATGATCCGGGCGCGGCGCAGCGACACCAACATCACCTTCGCCCCGCGCCGGGTCGAGGCGCTGTGGGTGGCGCAGACCGCGGCCGAGCGCAAGCTCTATCGCGACGTCAGCGACTTCGTGGTGGATTCGGTGCGGGCGGACGACGGGGGGCCGGGGCGGCGGCACTACTTCACGCTGGTGGTGCTGCAGAAGGAGATGGGTTCCTCGTGGGCCGCGGCGCGCGCGACGCTGGAGAAGCTGAGCCGCAATCCCGACGGGCTCGACGCCCGGCGCCTGAAGGTGCTCGCGGCACGGGCCGCCGAGGCCAGCCGCGAGCCGAGCAAGGTGCGCTCGCTGATCAAGCGCATCACCGCCCTGGGCGGCGAGAAGTGCATCGTCTTCACCCAGTTCCGTTCGACCCAGGACTCGATCGTCTCGGCGCTGCGCGAGGTGGGCATCGAACCCGCGGTGTTCCACGGCGAGCTGGGCTGGCGCGAGAAGGAGGAGTCCCTCGACCGCTTCCGCGCCGGGGCCACGGTCCTGGTCAGCACCGAGGCGGGCGGGGAGGGACGGAACCTCCAGTTCTGCCGCATCGTCATCAACTTCGACCTGCCCTGGAACCCGATGCGCCTCGAGCAGCGCATCGGCCGCGTCCACCGGCTGGGGCAGGAGCATCCGGTGCAGGTCGTGAACCTGGTCGCCCGCGGCACCATCGAGGCCTACGTGCTCGAGATCCTCGACCGCAAGATCCGCATGTTCGAGCTGGTGGTCGGCGAGATCGAGGAGATCCTGGGCGCCTGGCAGCCGCACGGCTCGTTCGAGGACGAGGTCTTCAAGAGCTGGACCGAATCCTCGAGCCCGCGGGTGCGCAAGCGCCGGTTCACCGAGCTGGCCCAGCACCTGGTCTTCGCCCGCCGCCAGTATCAGGAGCAGAAGGAGCGCCAGAATCTGCTGTTCCCGACGGTGGGGCCGGTGCCGTCGCCCGCGGCATCGACCGCGGCGGCGGGGACCGCGAGCCCCGGGGCCGACGGCGCGGCCGCGGGCACGAGCCGACCGCGCGCGGTCGTCAAGGCGGGCGGATGAGCCCGATCCTGACCCGCACGCCGCCCGATGCTCCGCCCGCCAGCGCGGGCAAGCCGGAGGCCGCCGTGGGGCCGCGCCCGCGGGCGGGCGCCGCCCGCAACGGCCGCGGGGCCAAGGCGCGGGGCAAACGCGCCGCGGGGGCCGCGTGCTTCCCCGTGGTGGTGCCGAGCGGGACGCCCGTGCCCACGGCCGATGGCGTCGCCTGGCGCGACTTCGTGGGCCGGTGGCTGGTCGCGGCCGGCTGCACGCTGGGCGATGCGGCGCGCGGCGATTGGGAGGTGGCGCTCTCGCCCGCCCTGCAGAAGCGCTGGCGGCGCCAGCGCGTCCGGCTGGTCTTCGATCCCGCGCGGCCGACGCTGCCGCGCGGGGCCTGGTTCACGGCCCCGGGGAGCGGGGCCGGGCGCAGGATCCTCGAGGTCGCCTGTGGCGACCCGCTGATCACGCGGCGTACCGCCCTGGTGCGCGTGCCCGGGGCGCCCGAGGCGGGCATCGCCGCCGTGTGCGGCGTGCGCGGCCTGACCTGGGGACCGCCGCGCCTGGGCCCGGTGCGCTACGAGCGCCGCGTGGCATTCCACGCGGTGGTGACGCTCTGGGGCGGTCTGCCCGCCCAGGAGCCGTGGGTGATGCTGCTCGGGCCCGACGGCGAGCTGCTGGAATGGGAGCGCGGCTCCGAGCTGCCAGATCTGAGGTCGCGCGAGGGGCTCTACCAGATCGGCTCAACGCTCGACGCCGAGGGCTGCGAGCGGCTCGCGGTCCAGGCGCGCCAGCACCTGGAGGGGCTGCTCGACCGCCGCGAGCACGAATGGGAGCGCGCGGTCAGCCGCCTGCGCGAGGACGAGCTGTCGCGGCTGGCGAGCTTCTTCGCCACGCGGATCGAGGAGGAGGAGGAGCGGACGCGCCGGCGCACGCCGGGGGGCGACGAGTCGGAGATGGAGGGGGGCGACGCCACCTCGCTCAAGCTCGAATGGGAGCGCCGCGCCGCCGAGGTGCGGCACCGCTGGGCGCTGCGCACCGAGGTGCGCATGTGGGGGCTCGAGGAGTGGGCGTGGCCGGTCGCCGATCTGGACCAGGAGCTGCGCGCCGGCGCGGTGCGGCTGAGGCTCACGAGCCGCGTGGACGTGGCGCGCGGGCGCCCGGGACTGCCGCCCTGCCCCGGCTGTGGCACGCCGGCCGAGCTGCTGGTGCGGGCCAGGGGCGGCGTCGCCTGCGTCCGGTGCGCGCCTTGACGCCGGCGCGGCGAGGGGCTAGTGTGCCGCGTTCGCTGCGGGCACCGCCAGCCGCCTGTAATACTTGAAGTGACCGTAATAACTGGAGGCTAGAGTTGTCGTTACAGACGCGGCATTCATCGAGGATCGAACAGCCCGGCGCCGAGATCATCGAGCCGCTGGTGAGCTTCTGGGAGCGTTACAGCCGGGTCGTGCTCGGGGTGGTGGCCGGGATCGCGGTGGTCGGCACGGTGGGCTACCTCATGCTCCACTCGCGCCAGGTGGCGGAGGAGGAGGCGGCCGGCAAGCTCGCCGAGGCCAGCCTCTACTACTGGCAGGGCGACTACCAACGCTCGCTTCAAGTGGCACGTGAGACGGCCCAGCAGTTCGCCTCGACACCCAGCGGCCTCGACGCCCACCGCCAGGCCGCGGACGCGGCCTACTGGGGCGGCGACTTCCCGACCGCGATCGCCGAGTACCGCCGCTATCTGGAGAAGAACCCGAGCGGCCTGCTGGCCGACGCGGCGCGCCGCAGCCTCGCCTACGCGCTCGAGAGCAACCGGCAGTACAGCGAAGCCGTCCACGAGTACGAGGGCCTGGTCGGCCACTTCGACCGCAGCTCCTCCGCCGAGTTCCTGATGGCCGCGGCCCGCTGCCTGCGGGCGGCCGGCCAGCCCCAGGAGGCGCTCAAGCGCCTGCAGCGGGTGACCGACGAGTTCGGCGAGACCGACTACGCCAACCAGGCCCGCATCGAGATCGCCGAGCTGCAGGCCGCGGGGTCCGGTTCCGCCGCACGCTGACGGCCGCCCGAGGCGCCGATGAGCGAGTCCCCCGCTCCGGTCGACCTGGTCCTGCTCTGGCACCACCACCAGCCCGACTACCGTCATCCGCGTGACCGGCGCGCCGCACTCCCGTGGGTGCGGCTCCACGCCAGCAAGGACTACCTCGACATGGCGCGCCACCTCGAGGCTCATCCCTCGGTGCGCGCGACCTTCAACTTCGTCCCCTCGCTGATCGACCAGATCGAAGGGGTGGCCGCCGGCGAGCCGGACGAGCTGTTCGACGTCCTGGCCCGGCCGGTGGCGGACCTCGACCCCGAGGCCCGCGCGCTGATCGCCTGGCGTTGCGGCCAGGCCCCGCCGCACGCGTTCGAGCGCTGGCCCGGCTACCGGGCGTTGCGGGACCGGCTGGCCCGCGCCCGCGGCGCGAACGGGTCCGAGGCTCGATCGGAGGAGGCGTCGGCGCCCGGCGGCGCGGGGGAGGCGATCGCCGACCACGACGTGCTGGCGCTCGAGATCTGGTTCCTGCTCGCCTGGGTCGATCCCATGTTCTACGAGGCACCGGAAGTGGTGCGGGCGCTGGCGGAGCACGAGGCGTGGACCGAGGCGCATCGCGACGACCTGCTGGGCCTGCACGGGCGGCTCGCCGCCCAAGTCATCCCGGCCTACCGGGCGCTGGCCGCGCGCGGCCAGATCGAGCTCTCGGCCTCGCCCTACTACCATCCGATCCTGCCGCTGCTCTTAGACCTCGCGACCGCGCGCCGCGCCCGGCCCGATCTGCCGCTGCCGGTGGAGCCCCTGGTGGCCCCCGAGGACGCACGGGTTCAGATCGAGCGGGCGCTCGCCCGTCACGCCCAGGCGTTCGGCGCGCGCCCGGCCGGGATGTGGCCGTCCGAGGGCAGCGTGAGCCCCGAGGCCGTGGCGCTGGCCGCCGGGAGCGGGCTCCGCTGGCTCGCGAGCGACGAAGACGTGCTGTGGGCGTCGCTCCCGGAGGGCAGCCGCCGCCGGTCCGCCCTCTATCGGCCATGGTCGGTGGGCGAGGCGGGGCGGACGGTGACGATGTTCTTCCGCGACCACGAGCTCTCGGACCGCATCGGCTTCGTCTACCGCCGCTGGGAGGCCAAGGCCGCCGCCGCGGACTTCATCGCCCGGCTGCGCCGCATCGGGCGCGAGGCGGCCCGCGATCGCCCGCCGGTGGTGTCGGTCATCCTCGACGGCGAGAACTGCTGGGAGCACTACCCGGAGGATGGTGGTCCGTTCCTCGAGGCCCTCTACCGGGCGCTCGAGGCCGCCCCCGACATCCGCACCCGCACGCCGTCCGAACTCCTGACGGCGATGGGGGCCGAGGCCGCGCCGGCGCGCCTCGAGCACCTGGCCTCGGGATCCTGGATCGACGCCGACTTCCACATCTGGATCGGACATCCCGAGAAGAACCGCGCCTGGGATCTGCTGAGCCGCACGCGCCGGGCGCTGCGCGAGGCCGGCGCGACGCCGGCGCGCGACCCCGCGGCCTGGGAGGCGCTCTACCGGGCGGAGGGCTCGGACTGGTTCTGGTGGTTCGGCGACGACCACCACACGGTCGACCGCCCCATCTTCGACCGCTTGTTCCGTGAATCGCTGCGGGCCGCGTACGAATCCGCCGGGCTGCCCGCACCCTCTTCGTTGCTGATGCCGGTGGTGCGCCGCGGGGCCGCGCCGGGATCGCAGCACGCGCCGATCGGCTTGATCCATCCCGTGCTGGATGGGCGGCGCACGACCTTCTACGAGTGGCATGCCGCCGGCGGGTCGGTGTTCGGCGCCGGCGGGGCGATGCATCGCGGGGCCGGGCCGGTGCGCGAGCTCCACTACGGCTTCGATCTCGAGCGGCTCTACCTGCG
>VBPB01000018.1 GCA_005893365.1 Candidatus Eiseniibacteriota bacterium | reverse complement strand
CGAGGACGCGCTGCACGCGACCCGCGCCGCGGTCGAGGAAGGCATCGTGCCGGGCGGCGGCGTGGCGTACCTGCGCTGCATCCCGGTGCTGGACAAGCTGGGCGAGACGCTCCCCGCCGACGAGAAGGTGGGCGTCAACATCGTCAAGCGGGCACTCGAGCAGCCGCTGCGCTGCCTGTGCGAGAACGCCGGCGTTGAGGGCTCGGTGATCATCCAGTCGGTCAAGAAGGAGAAGAAGTTCACGGGCTACGACGTGGACAAGGAAACCTTCGTGGACATGTTCGAGGCCGGGATCATCGACCCGACCAAGGTGGCCCGTACCGCGCTGCAGAACGCGGCGAGTGTGGCGGGATTGCTGCTGACCACCGAGGCGCTGGTCACCGAGATCCCCGAGAAGAAGAAGGCGGCGGCGCCTCAGGGCGGCGGCGGGGGTGGCTACGGCGGCGAGGACTTCTAGCCGCTGAGTTTCGGCATCGACGCGAGGGCCGGGGCGCGAGCCCCGGCCCTTTGCGTTAACCCCCGGGGCCCAGCAGGCCTCGTCCGTCCGGGCCCGGAGCCCATCGCCCCCTCCGCCACCCCCGGAGCGTCAACGCAGCGTCAAAAGTGTGTTTCGGTGCGGATCTACGCCCCGGCACCTGCCGTCCAAAACATTGCCGGCGGGTCAATGACACCAGGTCTGGATCCGCCAGGCGAAACCTTCGGAGTCGGGTGAGTCTGGACGCATGGTCTCGCACCTGCGCCCGGTTCGCCCGGCCTGAGGGGCCGGGGGCAGATGAGGGGCCCTCGGCCTCCCGCGCCGGCCACCCCGGCCGGCGAACCCCGCACCCTGCAGCGGGTTCGCGGAGTCCGGCCCGACCGACTTGCATTCCGGCGCCCGAAGCCTCATGCTTTCAGGCATCTTGGGTTGCTGTGGATGTGCGTACCGAGCCTCCAATCGCCACCAGGGACATCCTTGGTGGCTTCGTGTTGTGCGGCGCCTTCCTTAAAGACGCCCGGGTTTTCCGGTCACGCTGACCGGACGCAGCCGTCGCGTTCAGGCGGCATGGTCAGAGGGCCGTCGTGCCCTTGTTGCAAAGGAGTAGTCAGTGGCTAGTGGCACCGTGAAGTGGTTCAACGAGGCGAAGGGGTTCGGTTTCATCTCTCAGGAGGGCGGCGAGGACGTGTTCGTGCACTTCTCGGCGATCCAGGGAGAGGGCTTCAAGACCCTCGTCGAAGGCGAGCGCGTCGAGTTCGAAGTGACCCGTGGGCCGAAGGGCCTGCAGGCCTCGGGCGTGCGCAAGGCCTAAGGGAACCGCTTCAAACAGCGAGGGCGGCGCGCAAGCGCCGCCCTTCTGTCTTTTCCCGGCGACCGCCGGGAGGCTAGGCCACCGGCGCCGGCGCCTCCACCCGATCCACCTCCTCGATCCATGCCCGCAGCAGCTCCGCCGCGGCCAGGACCGATGCCGGCTGCGGCTCGGGCGGGGCGGGCGCTCCCGAGCGCGGCGGTCGCCGGGCCGCCGCGTCGCCCCGCCGCGGCGACGGCAGCGCCTCGGGCACGTGCGTCGTGGCCAGGCCGCCCAGAGTCTCGCCCAGCGCCTCGAGCCAGCCGCGCACCTGGGCCTGCGCCTCGGGGCTCCGCTGGTTCACGCGCAGGTAGGCGGCGATGAAAGGGCCGAGCCAGGCCGGCGACACCGCGTCGGCGCCGGGCGAGGCCCGCAGGCCGGAGGGCGTGAACAGGTCGCGCTCCACGGCCGCCACCAGCCGTACGGCCTGGTCGGGCGGCAGGAGCGGGGGCGGCAGGCTCACCGCCAGCAGCTGCGACGGCGACAAGCCGGGCCGCGGCGTGTCGCCGACCAGCGCCTCGTAGAGGCAGCCGCGCTTCTCGTCCCACATCGTCGCCAGCATCCGGCCCTGGTGCTCGCGGGCCCAGGCCAGGTAGAAGGCGGCACTCTCCTTCCGGCCGGCCAGGCGCGCGAGTTGGGCCGTGGCGACCAGGGCGTGGAACCAGAGCGCATTCGAGTCCGCCCGACAGCACGCTGCCTCGCCCTCGCCGGCCCACAGCAGCCCATCGGCGGCGACGTGGACGCCGCCCCGCGTCCCGGAGCGGTACGCCAGCATGATGCTCTCGACCGCGGGATGGATCGCCTCGCGCACCAGCTCCAGGTCCTCGCTGCGGCGGGCGAGCAGTTCGGCCGCGTGCACCAGCCAGAGCCCGGGCGCCGGGTCGCCGTAGCTCGGCCGGGCGTCGGCGGCGAAGCGCTCGGGCGCCAGCCCCTCGCTGAGGTACTCGATGTAGCCGCGCAGCACCTCGCGCGCCGGATCGAAGGCGCGCAGCGCGATGAGCGCCGGCAGCGCCCGCAGCGTCTCCTCCCCGCGCTCGTCGCCGGTCGGCAGCCCGGTGAGGAGGGTGGTGCGCCCGCCGCGCTGGACCAGGCCGTCGGCCAGCGCCTGCGCCAGCCTCGGGACCCACGGGTCTTGGTCGTCCACCAGCGGGGCCGCGCGCCGCGCCAGCGCCTCGCCCTGGCCGCCGTGGGCGGTCGCCGCCTGCCGGGCGGTGAAGTCGGCGCCCGCGACCGCCGCACGCCGCCAGCGGGCGCTGCGCTCGCGCTCGGCGCGGGCCAGCATCTCGACGCACTCGGCCAGCGTGCGCGGCGGCGGGGCCCCCAGGCGTCCCTCGACCGCCAGCGCGCGGAACAGGTCGCTCTCGGTCGCCGCGACCACGTGGAACGCGCCGCCTTGGGCCAGCACGCACTCGAGGTAACCCGGCACCAGCGCGTCCTCGGTGGCCGGCTCGGGCCTGGGGTGTCTCCGGCCGCGCCGCGGGGCCGGCGTCTCGTCCGGGCGCTCGGCGGGATGGACCAGCCCGCGGTGCCACACCCGCGCGGGCATGAAGGTGCCGCTGTGCCAGAGGGTCAGCGGGGGCCGCCCGTTCCCGGGGTCGAAGCGCACGCGCCCCGGGACCGCCTGGGCCGCACCCCCCGGCCCATCGCTCTCGGGCTGGAGGTCGCGGGGATCGCGCGCGGCGATCATCGGGCTCACGACCAGCCGCACCGGAGCGTCGTCTTGGGTACCCTCGATGAGGCGGTAGGCCACCACCACGGCGTGATGTCCGCGCACGAGGAACAGCGACTTCTCGAGCGTGACGCCCGCGGCCCGCCAGCGCCAGGTCGGCAGCGGGTCGGCGTGGAACGACTCGAGCAGCCGATGGCCGGCGGGCCGGGCCTGATAGCCGGGCTCGGGTGCGGCTCCCGGCGCGTCGGCCTCCGCCGTCGCGTGCAGCCGGCACCCCAGATCGATGCTCTCGGCGCCGGCGTGGAGCCGCTCGTCGAGTTGGAGCAGGGCGGTGGTGAGTCGGCCATCGGCCGCCGGGGCGACGAGCAGCGCGTGGGCGCGACGCGAGAGGGCGCCCGCCGCGGTCCCGGAGGCGGTCCCGCCCATGCCGTCGGCCAGCAGCCACTCCCTGGCAAGGGCGAGCTCGAGGTCGCAAAGGACATCCTGTCCCAATCGCATGGCCACGGGGAAAGATAGCACGCCGCGCGCACTTTGCGTCAGCACCCGGTTGACGCTCCCGACGAGCGGCGTCCCAACGCCGCCCTCGGCCGCTCAGGCTACGGCGTGCCGGGCTTCTCGAGCAGCGAGGTGAGCGGCACCACGCTCACCTCGCCCAGGCGCTTCGGGTCCAGGGCCTGCGGCAGCCAGCGCATGGTGAGCGGAGTCGCGCGCAGCAGCACGACCAGGCGGCCGCGATCGTGGGCCACCCGCAGCAGGGCCCCCCAGCGCCGGTCGAGCGCCTTGGCGTTCGGCTCCCGGGCCTCGCCCTCCAGCACGGCGTCCGGCTCGGCGTAGTTGAGCCCCATGCTCGCCGCCAGCGACTTGCACACCGCCCCGGCCGCGGGGGTGACGTGGAGGAACGGCAGATGCCGCCGCTTGAGGGTGCGGTAGACGGCGGTCATCACCGTGGCGTCCTGGGTGGCGAGCGAGCCCATGTGGTTGGCGACCGCGGCCACGGTGCCGGCCTGGTCCAGGTACTTGTCCACCCGGGCCGCGATCTGCCCCGGCTTCATCGACACCAGCACCGCGCCGGGCCCCGGGTTGATGCGCGGATAGTTGATCGGTTCGAGCGGGAGGTGGAGCACGACCTCGCGCTGGCGCTGGCGCGCGCGCAGGAAGACGCGCTCGGCCTCGCGCGTGCCGGGCACCACCGCCACGGCGAACGGTGCCGGCACCGCGAAGAACGAATCGGCCGCCGCCGCGTCGTCGCCGAACCCGTACAGGATGAGCGCCAGCCGGGCGGGCGCCTTGGCCGCGTCGGCGGGGCCGCCGCGCGGGCGCACGATCAGCACCTCGTGCGTGGCGCGGCGGGGCAGGCCGACCACCATCCGCACCACCTGGCTGCCGTCGTCGGCCCAGCGCTCGCTGCCTTGGAGGACGACCGCACCGCGGTCCTCGAGCGCGCGGGTGATGGCGTAGTTCACCTGGAGGAGCGAGGCGGACGAGCCCAGGCCGACCCGCCAGCGCACCTGGGCCGCCCCCTGCTCGAGCGGCGTCTCGGTGATGCTGTCCGGCGAGACCCGGACCGACGCCAGCCCCAGGCGCAGCTGCTTGCCGACGATGCGCACCAGCTCGTTCCCGTCCCCGAGCCCCGAGATGCGCGCGATCCCCAGGCGGCCGCCATCGGAGCGCACTGCCCGGACCGCCTCGCCCACCAGGAACAGGGCGAGAGCGGCGGCGGCCAGGATGCCGAGGCCGGCGCGGACGGAGAAGCCGGAACGGGGCTTGCGCTTGGACATTGGGGAAGCCGCACCCTACGCAGGCGCCCAGCGCCCGTCAACGCGGGATGTGGCGCCCCATCCCGGGGCGGGCCCGAGAGCCCTTTCGGCGGCCTTCCGGGGGCCTGGGCGGCCCCGGCGTGCATGAAGCCTGACCGCGTTTTTTGCAGTTCGGTGACACCCCCCTGTTACCCGGGTGACAGCCTTGTTGCGGTGACGCCGATAACCCAGCCAACAGTCCTCACCCGTCCCGGCGCACGAGACCACTCGGAGGTGCACCCATGAAGCTCGCTCGACTCTTGTGTACGGCGTTCTCCGTCACCCTGATCGCCGGCTGGGCGACCGCATCGACCGCGTGCGACAAGGACAAGGCGTCGGCCGCCGCCGCGAACGGCTCCGGGACGTGCACGGCCGCGATGGCCGCCCAGTGCACCCCTGAGATGGCCGCGGCCTGCAAGGCCAAGATGAGCGCCGCCGCCGCGGGCGGCTGCCCTGCGATGCAGGCCAGCGCGGTCGTGGCCTCGGCCAGCGGCACCTGCGCCATGCACGGCGCGAAGGCGACCGCGGCCTCGGCGAGCACCTGCGCCATGCACGGGGTGAAGGCGAGCGCGGCCGCGGCGGGCGGCAAGGACGCCTGCTGTGCTGGCAAGGCCTCCGTGACCGCGGCCTCGGCGAACGGCGCCTGCGCCAACAAGAACGCCGCCGCGGCCGGTGAGTGCTCCGGCCACGGGATGGGCGTCATGGCCGCCGCCACCACGCACGACGACTGCGAGGCCTGCACCGACATGTCCAACTGCAGCGAGGCGCTCGACGCGCTGGGGGCCCATCGCCAGACGGTGCGTCTCAAGAACGGCGTGATGTACATCTACACCGCTGACACGCCGCGCAACGTCAGCGCCGTGCAGGCGGCGGTGGCCCGCCGCGGCGAGCAGATGGCGCGCATCGCCTCGACCGGCGAGGGCGCCCACCTGTGCACGGAGTGCAAGGCCATCCGCGGCGCCATGGCGAGCGGCAAGCTCTCGCGCGAGATCGTGAACATCACCGGCGGTTCGCTCACCCTGATCACTTCGAGCGACCCGAAGCTGGTCGCCAAGCTGCACGAGATGAGCATGGGCGACACGAAGGTGGCGGCGCGCATCAAGAGCTAGGACTCGCGACGCCGGCCCGCTCGGGTGGGTCCGGCAAGGGAACGGGAGGGCCGGCGCCGAGAGGCGGACCGGCCCTCGGCGTTGCCCGGCTCAGGGTCAGGGGCTAGTGTCCCGTCCCAGGAGTAGCTTGACCACCAAGGCTGCCGACGCGCCCGGCCGACAAGGCGCGACGACGAAGCTGTATCAAGGGGATACATCGAGGAGGAGCCACGCAGTCGGCCGGGATGCAGCGGCAGCCGACTGGCAAGCTACTCCTGGGACGGGACACTAGGCTTGCCATCCATGGCGATCTCCCGCTTCAGCCGTCGCGTGCTCGGCATGGTCGGGCTGGGGGTGGCGCTGCCCGCGGCCCTCCTGGCCGGCCTGGGCATCTACCTGACGCTGCGCATCTCCGACGCGGTCCACGCGCAGAGTCTCCGCTACAACCTCTACATCGCCGAGCAGGTGGCGTCCTGCTTCGAGCAGGAGTTGCTCTCCAGCCTGGAGCACGGGCTCAGGACGGCGGACATCGCGGCCCGCAACGGCGAGGGCCCGGCCGCGATCCTGAAGGCGCTCGACGACGGCCGCGCCGAGCTGGGCCCGCCCGCCTTCGTGCCGGTCGAGGACCTGTCGACCTACGACATGCTGCTCGTGGAGCACCAGCCGCTGGTGTTCGGCCCGTCCCCCGACCCGCCCGCCGGCCGCTGGTTCGCCGGCCTCCTGCTGCACGACGCCGACGGCCGGCTGCTCGGCTCCGGCGGCTGGTGGCTCGACTCGGGGCGGTTCCTCACCACCCGCCTGCGCTCGGTGTTCGAGGACCGGCTGCCGCAGGACGCGCGCATGTACGGGGGCATCGAGTCCACCCGCGGCCTGAGCGTGAGCCTGGTCGGGCCCGACGGTCGCCAGAGCGCGCTCAGCCGCGATCCCGGCTACGACCGCACCGCCTACACCGAGCCGCTCAGCGGCCCGTTCACCGGCTACGCGGTGCGGGTCGCCGCCATCTCGAGTGCCGCGGTGGTGTGGGCGGACCGCTTCGTCGCCTTCCTGGTCCTGTTCATCGCCATGATCGGCGTGGTGCTGATCGGCGCGACGTTCTTCGGGCTGCGCTACACGGTCCGCCAGGTCGAGCTGGCGCAGATCAAGTCGAGCTTCGTCTCCAACGTGTCGCACGAGCTCAAGACGCCGATCGCGCTCATCCGGCTGGCGGTTGAGACGCTCGAGCTGCGCCGGCTCTCGTCGCCCGAGGAGGGCGAGAAGTTCCTGCGCAGCATCAGCCGCGAGGCGATGCGGCTCAACCAGCTCGTCGACAACATCCTCGACTTCGCGCGGCTCGAGGCGGGCAAGAAGGTGTTCCGGTTCGCCTCCGTCAACCTGCTGGAGGTCGTGGCCGACGCGGTCGAGAGCTTCCGCCCGCGGCTCGAGGACCAGCAGTTCCGCTTCGAGGTCGACCTGCCCGCCGACCTGCCGCCGGTGCGCGGCGACGCGACCGCGCTCTCACAGTGCGTCCTCAACCTGCTCGACAACGCGATGAAGTACTCCCGCACGCGCCGGGAGGTGCGGGTGACCGCCGCGGCGCGCCGGGACGAGACCGGCACGCCGCAGGCGGTCACCGTCTCGGTGGCGGACCGGGGAATCGGTATCTCGCCGCGGGACCAGAAGAGTATCTTCGAGAAGTTCGTTCGCATCGAGACCGGGCTGGTGCACGACGTCAAGGGCGCCGGGCTCGGACTGTCGCTGGTGGATCAGATCATGCGCGCCCACGGCGGGCGCATCGAGCTCAAGAGCGCCGTGGGGGAGGGGAGCACGTTCACGCTCGTCCTGCCGGCGGTGCGCGGCGTCGAAGCGGCGCCACCGGAACCGCAGGAGCAGGTCGCGTCGTGAATCCGGACGGAGGGGAGGAACCATGAAGCAGGTGCTGATCGTTGAGGATGAAGAGGGACTGCTGGAAGGCCTGGCGCACAACTTCCGCTACGAGGGCTACGAGGTACTGACGGCNNGAGGGCTACGAGGTACTGACGGCCCGCACCGGGCCCGAGGGGCTCAAGGCGGCCCTCAAGCAGAAGCCGGACCTCGTGGTGCTCGACATCATGCTGCCCGAGAAGGACGGATTCACCGTGCTCAAGGAGCTGCGGCAGCGCCACCGAGAGATGCCGGTGCTGGTGATCACGGCGCGGAACTTCGAGGCCGACGTGCTCAAGGGTTTCGACCTCGGGGCGGACGACTACCTGACCAAGCCGTTCCGGCTCCCGGAGCTGCTCGCCCGGGCGAAGCGCCTCATCCAGCGCGGCCCGTCGGCGGGCGGGGCGCCGCCGACCACCGTCTACACCTTCGGCGACGTCGAGGTGCGCTTCGAGCCCCGCGAGGTCCTCAAGGTCGACAAGCAGGTCGCCCTCTCGTTCAAGGAGTTCGAGCTGCTCAAGTACATGATCGACCACCGCGGGCGCACGGTGTCCCGCGAGGAGCTGCTGGAGGAGATCTGGGGCGTGGACGAGGAGCTGGGCGTCACCACGCGCACCGTGGACACGCACGTCTCGAATCTGAGGTCCAAGCTGGGCGCCGGGTTCGCCCAGCCGTTCATCGTCGCCGTGCACAAGGTGGGCTACAAGTTCGTCGAGCCGTGAGCTTTCCGCCCGCGACGGCGCTGGTCCGTCGCGGGTCGTCCGGCCACGGGCGGCTAGCGCAGGGCCCAGCGCAGCGCCAGGCTGAGCGCGCCGTAGCTCCAGCGCTCCCCGGTCGCGGCGGTGGACGCGAGCCCGGGCGAGTTCTCGAGCTCCACGCCGATCCGCAGCTCGCGGCCCGCGCCGAGCGAGCAGCTGGCATAGTCGTCACTCGCCAGCGCGAGCGCCCAGGGCTGGAGCGGCCCGCGCGCGGCGAATCGCTGCGCGCCGGCTCCGGCGTCCAGCGACAGCGTCCAGGGCGAGCCCTCGCCGAGCTCGACCGCGGCCCCGAGGGTCGCGGCCTCGCAGCGGCGCGGCGCGAAGTAGCCGGCGTCGGTCGGGTCGCGGAAGCCGGAAACCCGGACCTGGACCCACGGGGTGACCGCCGGCGAGACCGCGATCCCGAGGCCCGCGCCCGCCTCGCGCCGCCAGTTGATCGTGCCGGCCGATGCGATCCGCGCGCCGCGCAGATCGCCGCGCAGCCGCAGCCGGGACACCGGCCATTCGAGATGGAGGCGCCCCTCGTCCCGCATCGCCCGATCCGCCACCAACCCCGGGGTCGCCGCCAGCGGGGCCCGCTCGGCGCGCAGGTCGAGGGCGGGGCTGCCGGCGCCGGCGCGCCGGCGGGCGCGAACGTCGCCGACCGCGCGCGTCGCCGAGCCGCCGGCGCCCAAGTCCAGCCGCGCGAGGCCGACGCCGGCCTCGATCCGCCACGCCGCACGGGGCCGCAGTTCGAGCCGGGCCCTCACGTCGTCGACCCGCGCGGCGGCGGTCGCATCCTCGACGCGGGCTCGCGACACGTCGAGACCGAGGCGCGCGCCGTCGGCCACGGCGACATCGGCGACGAAGCCGCCCACGACCGTGCGGTCGCCGTCGGCGTCGCGGCTGACGCGGGAGCGCGGCTCGAACGCCGGGCCCGCGAGGGCCTCGGCGAGGCGGAGCCTTCGGGCGGCGGTGGCACCGGGCTCGTCCGCGAGCCCGTGCCGGTACGCGGCGATCGCGCGCCGGGGTCGTCCGGCCTCGAGCCAGGTGCGGCCGAGATCCTCCCAGACCGGCCGGTCGCCGGGATGCGCGGCGAGCCAGCGCTCGCGGGTCGCCGCCGCGGCCTCGCGCTGCCCGGCCCGGTCCGCGACGCGCGCCCGCCCGACCGCCACGTCGCGGTCGTCCGGGGCCAGCCGTGCCGCCACGTCGTACTCGGCGATGGCCGCGGCGGTCTCGCCCCGCCGCGACCATGCGTCGCCGAGGGCCATGTGACCCCAGGCGTCCCCCGGCTCCAGCGTCACGTAACGCCGATAGAGTCGCAGCGCCTCGCCCGGGTCGTCGCTCAGCGACGCGAGCCGGAAGACCCCCCGCGACCGGTCGGGCTCGGCCGCCAGGACCGAGGCGTAGAGCCGCTTCGCCGCGGCAAGGTCCCCCTTCGCCCAGGCGGAATCCGCGAGCGCCAGGGACGCCGGCGGCGCCGGGTCGGCGGCGCTCGCAGGCGACCCGGCCAAGGCTCCCGCGGCGAGCCAGGCCGCGATCGTGGCGAGGAGGCGGACCCGGCTCACCGGCGCCTCGCCGGCGCCGGCCGCGTCACGGTGAGACGCGCCACCTGGACGGCCGCGAGCACCAGGGACAGCGTGCCGATCCCGGCCAGGAGCGTCGCGAGGCGGAGCAGGTTCGACGCGTGGAGCGCGGAAGCGTGGCCGACCCCGCGGAACGCCGGCCCCAGCACCCGGGAGAGCAAGGCCGCGAGCATGGCCCCGGAGAGCCAGAGGCCCCCGAGCACGCCGAGGGCGATGGCGGCCGGCCCCAAGGCGCGCGACCAGACCACCGGCTCGCGCCGCCGTCGCCGGAGCAGGCCGCGCAACGGGAGCAGGAGCGCGCTCGCCAGGTAGAAGAGTCCGCCGATGCCGGTGCCCGGGATCCCCACGGTCATCTAGTGTCCCGTACCGGGAATCATGGGCATGCCCCGCGGAGGGATCGTGGCCGCTGGCCAGGAGCGACGACGACGCGTATCCGTTGCGATACCCGGAGGCGGAGCGACGCCGCCAGCGGCCACGAGCACCCGGGCGGCCTGTGCATGATTCCCGGCGCGGGACACTTAGTGGCCTTTCTCGTAGACGTGCCACGACCGGCCGCGCACCCACTCGCTCCACACCGCCCCGAGGAAGAAGACGGCGTTCACGGTGCGCAGCACGAAGAACGCCGGGAGGCTCGCCAGCGCGCGCCCGACCTCGCGGCGCGGGGCCGCGCCCACCAGGACCGGCACCAGGACCGCCGGCACGTCGATCACGTAGCCGAGCAGCAGCCACGGATTGCGCAGCGCGATCGCGAGGATCGGCAGCAGCAGCAGGTAGACCACCGAGGCGATCACGGCGTCCCAGCAGGCGACCGCCACCGCCGAGCGGAGGAACGGGACATCGAGCAGGGGCCGCCAATGGACGCGGACGTTCTGGACGAAGCCGTGGGACCAGCGGCGGAGCTGGCGACGCATGAACGTGAAGTCGTGCGGCTCGAGCGGGTAGCAGATCGCGGCGTCGATGAAGCGCACCGCGTAGCCGTGCTCGTAGAACGTCCAGGTCAGATCCATGTCCTCGGCCAGCGTGCGCGTGGACCACCCCCCGACCCGCCGCAGCGCCTCGGACCGGTACATGGAGAAACATCCGGAGCTGATCATCGGCGCCCCGTACTGCTCCTGGATCCGCTTGTAGAACGTGAACGCGAACAGGTACTCGACGTAGCGGCCGCGCTCCCAGAGCGTGCGGACGCGCTGCGGGAGGACGGAGCCACAGGCGGCCGCGACCGTCGGGTCGTCGAAAGCCTGCAACAACCGCTCGAGGCCGTCGGGGGCCAGCGAGGTGTCGGCGTCGATGGCGACGGTGAACGGCGTGCGCACCAGGTCGAGGGCGAACGTCTGCGCGCCGGCCTTGGACCCGGTGTTGGCGGGCGGGCGGACCACGGTGACGCCGAGCGCCCGCGCGATGTCGCCGGTGCCGTCGGTCGAGCCGTCATCCACCACCATGATCGCCGCGGGCGTCACGGTCTGGGCCAGCAGGCTGTGCAGGGTCGCGGCGATCGAGGCCGCCTCGTTGTAGGCCGGGACGATCACGGTGACCGGCACGGTGAGCGCCGGCTGACTGTCGGGCGCGCGCCGAGACCGGTCGGCGATCCCGGGCATGACGAGGGCGTGCCGCTCGGCGTTGGAGACTACCGTCACGGGGAGTGCTCCGGAGAGGGGGAGGGATCGCGACCGTCGCGCCGACGAATGCACGCGGCGTGCCTGAGGCGGTCGGGCGTGAAGACGCGACGCCATGCCTGCCCAGGCGGCCGGCCCGGCGCCCGCGGCCCCGCGCGCGCAATCCGCCACCGTGCGTTCTGCCTGGAACGCGGCGACGCGACGATGCGCCGCAAAGCCCCGTGCGGCGTGGCTTTGCAGAACGCGGACGATTCGCCAGCCGCCTCGTCCCGGACCCTCTCAAGCGTGCGCGGCGGGATGCTCGGGCGCGCCGCGTTCGGCGGCGGCCCGCGCCAGCCTCGCGAACTCCTCGAGCGCGAGCGTCTCCCCGCGCCGCTGCGGGTCGATGCGCGCCTGGCGGCAGAGGCGGTCGATCGTCTCCTTGCCGAGCCCGAGCGTCTCGACGAGCGTGTTGATGAGTTGCTTCCGGCGCATCTGGAACGAGCCGCGGATGATGCGGAACAGCAGCGCCTCGTCGGGCACCTCGACCGGCGGCTGCTCGCGCAGGAGGAACCGCACCAGCATGCTGTCCACGTCGGGTCGCGGCCAGAACGCGGAGGCCCGCACCGCCAGCAGCGGCTCCATCAAGGCGTGGTAGCGCGCGAACAGGGTGAGCGAGCCGTACTCCGGCGTCCCCGCCGCCGCCGCCAGGCGCTGCGCGTATTCCTTCTGCACCAGCAGCACCGCGCTCCGCACCACGGCGCGCTGCTCGAACAGCCGCTCCAGGATGGGCGTGGTGATGTTGTACGGGATGTTGCCGACCACCACGAGGCGCGGGGCGCCGTGGGCCGCGGCCAGCGCCGCGAGATCGAGGTCGAGCACGTCGCCCTCGATCAGCTCGACCCGCGGGAACCCGCTCAGCTCCTCGCGCAGCAGGGCGGCGAGGCCGCGATCCATCTCGACCGCCACCAGCTGGCGCACGCTGCGGGCGATCCGCAGCGTCAGCGCGCCGGCGCCGGGACCGATCTCGACCGCCACGTCGTCGGGATCGAGCCGGCAGAGGTCGACGATGCGCTCGGCGAGCTCCTCGCGGACGAGGAAGTTCTGGCCGAAGCGCTTGCGCGGCGACAGGCCGTGGGCGGCGAGCAGCTCCTTGGTGCGCGCGGCACCGGTGCTCTCCGCCGAGGCGCGGTCGCGGATGTAGGCGGAGGCGCGCGGGGCGCGCGTCGGGCGGGGCATGCCCCCAGTGTAGGCGCTGGGGCGGGAGGACGAGAAGGGCCGCCGCCGGGTGCGGCGCTCGGGCCACGAGGCGAGGGTGGCGGCGTGCGGCGCCCGCGGAGGGCCGGCGCACCGCGCCGTCAGGCGCTGAGGCGGCCGAATCCCCCGTCGAGGACTTCGCGCGCCATGTCGCGGGCGTAGGCGTCGGACGAGGAGGCGGCGATCCGACGCAACGCCGCCGGTCCGTCCTCGCCGAGCGCCATCAGGGCGTAGGCCGCGTGACGGCGGACCCACCATGACGCGTCGGTGAGCGCCTGGGCCAGCGGCGGGACGGCGACGATCGCCCCCAGCCGTCCCAGGGCGCGCGCCGACTGCGCCCGCACCGGCCACTCCGCGTCGGCGAGGGCCGACACCAGCGCCGGGGCGGCGGCCGGATCGCCGGTCAGCCCCAAGGCCCGCGCGGCCGCGACGCGCAGGTCGAGGTCGGCTTCCGCCAGGCGCTGCTCGAGCAGGCCGCGCGCCGGCGCGTGACCGCCGCGCCCCAGCGCGTCCACCGCCGCCAGCTCGACCCGGCGCGGCAGGCCGCCGCGCGCGAGGGCCTCCGCCAGCACCGGGAGCCCGGGCGCGCGGAAGGCCGCGAACAGATCGGCGAGGGCCGAGCGGTGGCGGCGCGCCAAGGCCGCCGGGTGCGCCAGCAGCCAGCGCAGGGCGCCGCGGTCGCGATAGCGGGCCAGCGCCAGGCCCGCGGCGATCGTGACCAACTCGGGCCCGCGTCCCATCGCCTGCCGCAGCGCCCGCCACGAGCGGCGCGAGCGCAGGAGCCCGAGCCTTCTCGCCGCCAGCTCCTGCCGCCACGGGGAATCCGATTCCAGCGCCCAGCGCTCGTCGACGGCGTGGCGGCAGCGCTCGAGCGCCGCGGAGAGCCGGAGCCATTCCTTGCGCCCGAGTCGGAGCGAGCCCGCCTCGAGGACGGTCCAGCACGTCCCGGCGTCGGCCCGGTCGGTGAGGCGGAGCAGCAGGCGGTCGGAGAGCCGCCCGTCGAGGAAGAACCTGACGCTGCGGGCGAGCGCGCCGCGGTCGCGGCGGGCTTGGCGGCGGGACCGGCGCCCGAGGGCCCGGGCCAGATAGAGCGCGACGCCGATCA